>CANJDA010000030.1 GCA_947472705.1 Flavobacteriaceae bacterium | reverse complement strand
GTTTGGTTATTGGTGGCGTCCTTGTTACCTTCGTTAGGTTTTACAGGCAGATTATTTATTTCGCCAATTGCGGCAGGAATTGTATTTTTGCTTGGGCTTTGGATGATTTTTTATGCGATGAAGTTATACCAATTTAGAACCGCTAAAGCGGCAAGAGCACTGATGCTGGTGAGTGTTTCCTATATCAGTTTATTACAGTTGGTTTATATAATAGATAAATTTTTAAGATAATATGGCAACAATGACAAGCGAAGAACACAAAGCCAGAACGGCGCGTTCTTATAAATTATTATTATGGTTTGCTATGGTGAGCATGACGATGATGTTTGCCGGGATTACTAGTGCTTTTGTGGTAAGTAAATCAAGAGAAGACTGGATGAAAGATTTCCAACTGCCTACAGCATTTTACTTTAGTTCACTGGCTATCATTTTGTGTAGTGTTTGTTTACATTTGGCCAAAAAAACAATACGGAAAGACAACCGAAAAGCAACAACTAACTTGCTGCTTTTAACATTATTACTCGGAATTAGTTTTGTGGTTTTACAATTTATAGGCTTTCATCAATTGATGGATGCTGGGTATTTTTTCACCGGACCCGAGAGTAATATTGCTACAACATTCTTGTATGTAATTGCTGTGTTGCACTTGGCACACGTAAGTGGAGGATTAATTTCGCTTTTAATCATAATTTATAATCATTTTAAACAAAAATACAATTCAAGTCAATTGCTTGGAATTGAGTTAGGTGCGATGTATTGGCACTTTCTTGATTTCTTATGGATTTGTTTGTTTTTATTTTTATATTTCTTTAAATAAGAAAAAAAATCTAAATTTGGGAACTTTTTAACTAATAACTTTTATGGGAGCGACAGTTACTACTGCAAATAAAACAGAAAACACTTGGGGCGGCGGAAACGAGCCAATGGGAGCAAGTTATGGCAAATTGATGATGTGGTTTTTCATCGTATCGGATGCTTTGACTTTCTCGGGTTTCTTGGCTGCTTATGGTTTTTCAAGATTTAAATTTATTGATAATTGGCCTTTGGCTGATGAAGTGTTTACACACTTTCCGTTTATGCATGGTGTAGAAGCACCAATGTATTATGTGGCATTGATGACATTTATTTTGATTTTCTCTTCGGTAACGATGGTATTAGCCGTTGATGCTGGACATCAAATGAAACAAAAGAAAGTGGCTGTTTACATGTTACTAACCATTGTTGGAGGATTAATATTCGTAGGCTCACAAGCTTGGGAGTGGAAAAACTTCATCAAAGGAGAATATGGTGCTGTTGAAACCAAAGGAGGAAGTATCATTCAATTTGTAAACAAAGAAGGTGAAAGAGTAAAACTAACCGACTTTGTTGTTCATTTACCAGGACAAAGAGAAGAGTTGACTAGAAGCAAAGGAAGATGGTTTATGAAAGATGAAGAATCATTAGCTACTTTTTCGGTAGCAGAGGTTCAAGCCGCTTATAAATCACACCCTGATTTATTAGTAAGAACAGAAAAAATATATAGAGATAAACCAGAGGATAAAGCCAATACAAAACTACAACCGGGTTTAAATCACAATAAAAAAAGAGAGATCTTGACCAGAGCTGAATCTGACATTATGGTAAATAATGCTCATATTGTAGTAGAAGGTGCCAATTTACAACACAACGAATATGGTAGTAAATTGTTTGCTGATTTCTTCTTCTTCATTACAGGTTTCCACGGTTTCCACGTATTCTCGGGAGTTATCATCAACTTTATCATTTTCTTAAATGTTGTTTTAGGAACTTACGAGAAAAGAAGAACCTACGAAATGGTAGAGAAAGTGGGTCTTTATTGGCACTTCGTTGATTTAGTTTGGGTATTTGTATTTACCTTCTTCTACTTAGTTTAATTTTTAGCAAACGTATATTATGTCACACGCACACGAACACGTATCCAATACAAAAAGAATTTGGCTAGTATTTCTACTTTTATCAGTAGTTACCACAGTTGAAGTTACTTTAGGAATTATAAGACCAGATGTGTTGTTTATGCATAACTTTTTAAGCATGAACTTATTGAACTGGGTATTCATCATCCTAACATTATATAAAGCGTACTACATTGTTTGGGCCTTCATGCACATGGAAGGTGAAAGAAGTAGTTTGCGTTGGGCTGTTGTAGCCACAGTAATTTTTCTTGTATCCTACTTACTATTTATACTACTCGTTGAAGCAGATTATGTTTTCGAGGTATTTAAAAATGCCACTATTAAATGGAATTTTTAACAACATATTAATTCAATAAAAGTCCCGAATCCATCGGGATTTTTTTATTTTTGTAAATTCGTTTTTCGTATTTCCCATGAAAAAAAACATTGTCCTATTTATACTGTTTGTTTTACCTATCGTTGCTTATCTTTTCTTTGCTTCGGGTGTGAACAGTTTTATTTCTTTGCCAACCATAACTAAAGATATCCCCGAAATTAACACCTGGAAATCATTAGACAATAAACCTGTTGCTCTTAAAGACAAAATAACTGTTCTTGGATTTATCGGTAATGATGTAACCGCGCATAAAGGCAATTTTTTTAATCTTTATGAGATCATATATGATAAATATAAAGACTTTAAAGATTTTCAAGTTGTAATGGTACTTCCCGATGGAACGCAACAACAAGTTGAAGATTTATTAAAATTGGATGTGAAGAAATTAGGCACTCATAAAGGATGGAACTTTGTTTTTGCATCGCCCGAAGAAATCACTTCTTTTTATAATCAACTTCATTTGAAAGGTAAACTAGATACAACTTTAGGAACTCCGAATGTTTTTATAGTTGATAAGAAAAGAAACCTAAGAGGCCGAAAAGGTCATGATCAAAAAGGAACTTCAGAATACAAAGAAGGCTACAATACGATATTGGTTTCAGAGCTATACGACAAAATGATGGATGATATGAAGATTATCATTTATGAGTACCGCTCAGCTTTCAAAAGAAATCATAATGCTTCAAGAGAAATTTAAACGGAAATGAAAAAATCATATATAGGCATCTCTTTTATTATTTTGGTTTTTGGAATCCTATTTGTTCCAAAAATTGTTAGCCGAATTAAAAACAATACTGTTGTTCAAGGTGACCGACTTGATGCCGTTTCCAATCATAAAAATCCAGAGACGGGTTTGGTGAAAATTGGTCCAGCTCCAAAATTTGAATTGACAGATCAAAACAATCAGAAGGTATCTAATGCCACTTATTTAGGTAAAGTATATGTAGTGGAGTTTTTCTTCACCACTTGCCCTTCTATTTGCCCTATAATGAATCGGAATATGGTGGATATTGAAAAAGAATTCTTTGGAAATCCAAATTTTGGTATTGCTTCTATTTCTATTAATCCGGAACACGATACTTCAAAAATATTAAAAGAACATGCTGAAAAACTTGGTGTAAAATCATCTCATTGGCATTTACTTACTGGTGACAAAGACTATATCTATAATATCGCTAATAAAGGTTTTAATCTTTATGTTGGCGAAAATAAAAACATCACTGCCGGTTTTGAACATTCGGGGCTTTTTGCTTTGATAGATAAAAAAGGAAACATCCGATGCCGCAAAGATGAATTTGGAAATCCAATATTATATTATGATGGATTAGAAAAAAAAGGAGTTAAAGCCATTACAGAAGACATTAAAAAACTATTAAATGAATAATTCAGGAAGTCAAAAATTAGAAAAAAAATTCAAAGGTTCTATCATTGCTGTATCTATAATAATACCCGTTGCGGTTGCTGTTTTATTTTCGGTAAAGCTAAAAGATTTAGGCATTGAAGTAGAACCACTATCATTTTTACCCCCTATTTATGCCTCTATCAATGGAATTACTGCCTTGCTTCTAATTATGGGAGTAATGGCTATAAAGAACGGAAACAGAAAAGTTCATGAGAAGTTAATGACTTTAGCTATTGCCTGTTCGGTTATATTCTTAGTGATGTATGTGGCTTACCACATGACAGCCGAATCTACTCGATTTGGAGATGTTAACGGAGATGGCATGTTGGATGACATTGAAAAGACAAATGCTGGTTCGATGCGATATGCATACTTTTTTATTTTAATCTCACACATCATTTTATCAATTGCTATTATACCATTGGTTCTTTTTACTTATGTGAGAGCTTTGGCTGAACAATTTGACCGACATAAAAAATTAGCTAAAATTACATTCCCTATTTGGCTGTATGTTGCCATTACTGGAGTGGTTGTCTATTTAATGATTTCACCTTATTATGTTCAGTAAAGGAAAAGGTATAAGTAAACTAATGCTGTTGCTTTTTGTTTATTTCCTATTGCCTTTAGCTTCATTTGCTCAATGTGCCATGTGCAGAGCATCATTAGAAAGTTCAGGCAATAAAACAAAAGTGGAGGCTGTAAACGATGGTATTGTTTTTCTAATGGCAATCCCTTATATTCTTGCTGCTGCCATTGGATTTGTAGTTTATAGAATGTATTCTAAAAAAGAGAAATAGACTAATCCATTCCGTCAATCTTTACATTTATTTTACCGGTGGTTGTAATAAACGCAATCATGGCTTTATCGGTTACTTCTACTTTTTCAAATTCGAAATCATTTAGGGTTCCGTTTACAAAAACCCCTTTCATAGGCGAATAATTATTTAAGTAAGGCAATAAGCTTTTTTTGCCTTCGTCCAAATTATCTTTAATTGAATAGCGACAGGTTTCTTGTATTTTTTTCAAAATCACCCCTTGCAATAACCAATTGGCCGTTTTAGTCAGTAAGCCTTTAGTATTTAAAACATAATCCATTTGGTCGAAATAAATTTCTTTAGTAATCGCATTATAATTTGGGATTCCTGATAAATATATTGTTCCGTTTAAGCTTCCTGTCATATCAAGTGCAATTATTATTTTGCCATCTCTTTGCCATAAGGCTACATTTTGAATGATAATTTTACGGCTTCCAGAAGCAAACTCTTTATTTTTGAAGTTAGCCGTAATTATAAGTGAAGCACTATCATAAGTTGATATTGCAACAACATTAGCCGTAACTGTGGTTGGGATTTTGGTTACTGCTTTAAATTGAATATTATCTCTTTCAAATGTGCTTTTAGGCTTCTGCCCTACCATGGTTTGCATATTACATTTCAATCCTAAATCCATGTTGATTCGGCTTTTAGCAATTTGCGCATCGGTTACATAGACTTCGATTGGAATCAGTTTAAACCAAGTTTGATATTGCTCACTTGTTAAAAACGGCGTGCTCATTTTATCTAAAACATTCAAAACATAAGGTTTAAAATCACAAGAGTTTTCAATAGCCTCGTCAATTTTTTTGGCGATTTTCGATTTAAAAACCGAAAGCGTTGGATTGATAATATATGTGATAGGAACATTTCTTCCAGCAACTAATATTGATGGACTTTCCGACCAATTGAAATCTTCAATTTTTGAAGTAGTCGATAATTTCCAGTTTGACAATTTCACATCGCTTAGCAAAGTAAAAGTTCCGTTTAAGTTGATTTCTCTTGTATCGTTTAATCCCATGAAATCGGTACCATACTTAAATTTAGACCAAATTTTTAATGGTAAAATTGTTTCTATTTTTCCGTCTTTTTCAATTAATTTGATTGGCCCTGTTTTGGTGATTTTCATTTCTGTTTTGTCATCATCCAAATTGGAGTCGTTATAAATTTCTCCAGCCAAAGTTTTATTCAATTGATTTTCTATTTCCTTGAGCGTTATCTCTAAAGGCATATTTACATATGACGTTTTGGTTTTATAAACCACAGGAGCATCATCGGTTGGTAGAGGCTTTAATGCTTCAATTTTTTGAGTTGTTGAACAACTACTAAAAAGGAAGGCAAGAAATAAGATAGATAACGCAGGTTTATGAATTGACAACATTGAGATTAAATTTTTGGCAAAAATAAATGTAAAATTACAATAAAGCTGTAACACAATTAAAAAAGTAAAGTCTAAGAATGTAAGTTTAAAAATATCCAAATGAAAAGCTAGATGTCATATCTTTGCTTATTCTAAAAATCATCAGATTTATATACGATTTAGTATGAAAATAAAATCTCTTTTATTCTTTTTAGTGTTGCTCTTTGGAGCCTCGGCTTCAGCACAAGTAAAAAAATGGACTTTACAAGAATGTGTTGAGTATGCTCTAAAAAACAACATCACTATAAAACAATCCGAATTAGATTTAAAATCAACCAATATTGACAAGAAACTGGCCATTGGTAATTTTCTCCCAAGTTTGAGTGCTGATGCATCGCATTCATGGAATATCGGGCTAAATCAAAACATTACTACAGGTTTATTTGAGAACCAAACCATTCAATATACCTCGGCAAGAATAAGTTCAGATGTTTTAATCTACAATGGTTTATTAAACCAAAACCGCTTAAAAAGAGCAAAGTTATCTCAACTGGCAGGACAATATCAGTTGACTAAAATGCAAGACGATATTTCCCTTTATGTTGCCAATGCCTATTTAGACATTCTTTTCAATAAAGAAAATTTAAAAGTACAACAAGCACAATTAACCAATGATGAAAAACAATTGGTTCGTTCTCAAGAATTGGTAAATGCTGGTTCGGTACCAAGAGGTGATTTATTAGACATGAAGGCGACACTTGCTGCCGATAAACAAAAAGTAGTCACTGCCGAAAACAGTTTGCTTATCTCTAGACTAAGTTTGGCGCAACTACTCAATTTAGATGACTTTACAACATTTGATATAGCCGATGTTGACATGGAGGCGAATCCAAGCCCAGTAATGGCTGAAACACCCGAAGCCATTGTTGAAAAAGCTAATCAAGTACGTGTAGAAATTAAAATTGCTCAAAGTAATTTAGATATGGCCGAAAGAGATATAAAAATAGCTCGGGCCTCTCTTCAGCCCAGTTTGATTGGTTTTTATAGTTTTAGTACTAGAGCCAGCTATGCTAATCAAGTTACCGGATTTGCCCCCGACACTGCCAATCCAACTACAGTAATTGGACAAGTGGAAGGCACGGGTCAAAATGTGGTGCAACCAAACTTTATTCCTGTTTTAAGTAAAGCTGCTCCCCTTTTTGATCAATTTAGTGAAAACAAAGGACATAATTTTGGGTTGCAAATAACGGTGCCAATATTCAATGGTTTTTCAGCCAAAGGCAATGTAGAAAAAAGCAAAGTGAATTATGAAAAAACTAAAAATGCTTTCAATCAAGCTAAACTAGATTTAGAAACCAATGTTTATAAAGCCATCACCGATGCTAAAGGAGCATTAAACACTTATGAAGCTTCTCTTGCAACAGCCGAAGCCCGTAAAGAAGCTTTTGATTATGCCAAAGAAAAATATGCTGTGGGTATGATGACTACTTTTGATTTTAATCAAGCTCAAATACTTTTTTCTACAGCACAATCTGATGTTATTCGTACCAAATATGAATACATTTTTAAAATGAAAGTAGTCGAACTTTATTTTGGAATCCCAATCATTCAAAAACAATAAATCATGTCAAAAAAGAAAATTTATATACTAGCTCTTATAGTTGCTGCCATTGTAACAGTGCTTATCGTTTTAAAAGTTAAAGGTGTTATTGGAAAAAATGATAATGCAATTGAAGTTGAAACCGCTGCTGCCGATGAAATAACCATAATAGAATCTGTATCTGCAACAGGAAAAATCCAACCCGAAATAGAAGTAAAAATATCTTCCGAAGTTTCAGGAGAAATTATTGCATTGCCAATAAAAGAAGGTCAAGTAGTTAAGAAAGGTGACTTATTAGTGAAAATAAATCCGATGTTATATACTTCAGGATTAAATCGCTCGGTTTCTGAATATTCAGGTAGCAAAGCCGGATTGAGTCAGGCAGATGCTAATTTCAAAGAAGCCAAATCAAACTATGAAAGAAATAAAACCTTATTCGAAAAAGGCATAATATCCAAATCAGATTGGGACAAAGCCATCGCTTCTTTTGAAGTAGCCAAAGCCAGCAAAGAATCGGCTTACTATAATGTACAAAGTGCATCAGCTACCGTAAGAGAATCGAAAGACAACCTTGGTAGAACTACAATTTATTCACCTGCTGATGGAACGATTTCGTCTCTTGGAGTAGAATTAGGAGAACGAGTTTTGGGAACCCAACAAATGACGGGTACTGAATTATTGCGCGTTGCCAATTTGAACAATATGGAAGTTGAAGTGGATGTAAATGAAAATGATATTGTAAAAATTAGTGTGGGCGATAGCACCAAAATTCAGGTAGATGCTTATTTGAAAAAAGAATTTAAAGGCATCGTAACCAGTATTTCCAACTCGGCAAGTGCTGCAACTACTGCAGACCAAGTGACCAATTTTAAAGTGAAAGTTAGAATATTAAAAGAATCCTATCAAGATTTATTGAAAGACAAGCCAGCTAGTTATTCTCCTTTCCGTCCAGGCATGACGGCTACTGTTGATATTATTACCAAAAGAAAAGAGAAAGTTATTGGAGTGCCAATCAGCTCAGTGGTGGTAAAATCGGATACTACAGCTACAAAGAAATTTGAAGTTAAAGATGAAAACGAAGAGGAAAAAGTAAAAGCCAAAAGCGACAAAAAATACGAATGTGTATATGTAAAAGTGGGTGATAAAGCCAAAATCAGAGTAATCAAAACTGGAATTCAAGACGACACCAACATTGAAGTTATCTCGGGATTGAAAAAAGGCGATGTTGTTATCACAGGGCCATACGCTACTGTCACCAAAGATTTGAATTCGGGAGATAAAGTAACTGTTAAAAAAGATTCCGACAGTAAGGACAAAAAAGGATTAACAAACAAAAGCTCTACAAATTAATCCTTAAACTTCAGTTGAGCTACATACTAAATATAGAAACGGCAACTAAGAATTGCTCGGTGTCTTTGGCAAAAAATGGCACTACTGTTTTGTGGAAAGAAATCGCAGAGCAAGGCTATTCTCATGCCGAGAAGTTACATGTTTTTATTGAAGAAATTTTAAAAGAAAGCGGTATAAATTTTCAAGAAATAAAAGCCATTGCCGTTAGCAAAGGTCCGGGTTCCTATACTGGTCTTCGCATAGGCGTTTCTTCAGCCAAAGGACTTTGCTATGCATTGGGAATTCCGTTAATTTCTATAGATACGTTGCAAGTTTTGACCAAGCAAGTTGTTATAGAAAACGGTTTAATTGTGCCAATGATTGATGCCAGAAGAATGGAAGTATACAGTGCCGTTTTTGATGCCAATCATACGAAAATCATGGAAGTGCAAGCAGAAGTCTTAAGCGAAGACAGTTATGCTGAAATTACTGAAAACATTTATTTTATTGGTGATTGCCAAGAGAAATGCCAAACGGTTTTGACCAAAGCCAATTTCACTTTTCTTTCTAATATTGTTTTCCCTTCGGCCAAAGACATGAGTGCCTTGAGTTTTGCAAAGTTTACTCAAAACGATTTTGAAGATGTGGCTTACTTTGAACCCTTTTACTTAAAAGATTTTATGCTGCCAAAAAAAACATAACTACTCCTTCGAAGCCTCTCTGACAAAAGGTTGAATCACAATACCCGCAGCGTCAAAAGCTTCTTTGCAGTTTTCTAAAATATCGGAACACATATAACCAAAATCGGCATTCTTAGCCCATGGTTTTATAGATAAATGAATGGCTGATTCGCTTAAGTCTCTAACAGCAACTGTTGGTGCTGGAGTTTTCAAAACCTTGGGATGAGCTTCCATTACTTGCATCACAATTTCTTTAGCGGTTTTGATATTGGTTTCATACGAAAGAGAAAACAACAAATCGGCTCTTCTGATTCCGGCAACCGAGTAATTAATAATCGTTCCGTTTGAAAGATTGCCGTTGGGAACAAAAATGGTTTGGTTGTTTCCGGTAATTAATTTGGTTACAAAAATTTGAATTTCGCTTACAACTCCAGTTACACCTTGAGCTTCAATAGTATCGCCAACACGGAAGAGTTTGAACAAAATAATGAGCATACCTCCCGCAAAATTGGATAATGATCCTTGCAAAGACAACCCAATAGCCAAACCAGCAGCACCAAGAATAGCTACAAAAGACGAGGTTTCTATTCCTAATTTTGAGATGAAGGTCACAAACAAAAGTACTCGTAAAGCCCAAAGCAAAATATCGGCTAAGAACTTAGACAAAGTAGGGTCTAGCTCTCTTTTAATCATTATTTTTTTGGCCATTCGATTGATGAATCGAATAGAGTATAAACCAACGAATAAAATAACAAAAGCCGAAATTAGTTTTGGAGAATAATCAATCAAAACCTTGATAAATTGGTCAACATATTCTCCAAAAGAATGAATATAAAGTAGTTCTTTCTTTTCCATAAAGTGATAAAACAATCCCTAATTGGGATTATGATTGAGCAAAAATAATACTTTTAAAAATTAATCAATATCTTCTTTTATTTGAATTGTGATATTTTTAAAAGCATTACAAAGGTCATTTTATTACACTGAAATTTTATTTATAATTTCTTCAAATTCAGTGGAAGGAATGTTGCAGGTTTTATTTTGGCACAAATAAAATAAAGTCTCGCTTTCTGAAAATCTGTTTTCTAAAAATGGAAGATTTGAGACAGATGAATTTCCAGAAATAATAATATTTGGCATATAATTTTCATTGATTTTTTGTAAATAATCCAAAGCCTTTTCCCCACAAATAGCCAGTTCTTTATTTTGTTCCGAAAAATGAAACATCACATTTAGCCAATTTGAAAATGCAGACGGATAATCAATCGTAGGAACTATATTTTGTGTCATTTGCCTTGCTATTGTTTCGTAATAAGAGTTGTTAAAATAGATACTCAACTTAAATAAATTATTGGCCATAACTGAGTTGGCTGCCGGAATCACATTGTCTTCCACTTCAAAATGAGCAGTAATCAGGTTTTCATCTTTTTTAGAAGTAAACGAGAAGAACTGAGCCTTTTCATCATAAAAAAAATCAAAACAATAATCAGTCAGTTGCTTGGCCTGTTGCAAATAACTTTCGTCAAAAGTAGCTTCATAGATAGCAATAAATCCCTGAATAACATGAGCATAATCTTCTAAATAGCCATTTATGGTTGCCTTCCCCTTTTTATACGTTCGGAACAAATGACCATCAGAACTCCACAATTTTTTGATTATAAAATCGGCATTTTGCAAAGCAATTTCTAAATATTTCTTTTCACCTAAAGCCTTATAGGCATCTACAAATCCTTTTAGCAGTATGGCATTCCAAGAAGTTAAACACTTGTCATCCAATCTTGGTTTGCTTCTTTTTTCTCTTTCGAAATAGAGCTTTTCTTCCCACGTTTTTTTCTTTTGTTCCAAAAGTTTTACGGAAATACTTTCCTGTTGGGCAATATCTTCTAACGATTGGCTTTGAATTAAAACATAATGGTTGTGTTCCCAATGCCCAAAAGGATTAACATTAAAAACTACGGAAAACAAATCGAAATCTTCTCCAAGGATTTCTTGCAATCCCTCTTTGGTCCAAACATAAAAAGCGCCTTCTTCCAACTGGTTTTGGGCATTTAAGCTATCGGCATCAAGGGCGGAATAATAACTGCCTTCAGTAGTCAACCATTCTTTTTCGACGAAAGTCAAGGTCTTTTCTATCACCTCTTTGTAAAGCGGATTTTGGGTCAATTTATACGCATTAGCATATAGCGAAACCAATTGCCCATTGTCATACCCCATTTTTTCGAAGTGCGGCACGTGCCATTTTAGGTCAACAGAGTAGCGCGAGAATCCACCATCAACGATATCAAATAAACCACCGTAAGTCATTTTGGTTAGTGTTAGATTAACGAAATCTAAAATGGTTTTGTTCTTGGTTTGATAGCCGTAACGCAATAAAAACTCATAATTGGTGGGCATCATAAATTTAGGTGCTCGAGCCATGCCACCAAATTCCCAATCGAAGCTTTTTTGCCATTTTTCAATTAATTTATCTATAACTGAAAAATCAAAATGGGTCGAATTGTTTGTTTGTATAACACTTAACGACTGTAACCCATCATGCAATTTTTGGGCATATTCAAAAATGGTTTCTGGATTTTGAGTGTATATTTCTTGAAGTTTTTCTAGAGAATTTATCCAATCGTTTTTTCTGAAATAGGTTCCACCCCATATTGGTCTTCCGTCGGGTAATGCTACCACATTCATTGGCCAACCACCTTGCCCTGTCATGACTTGAACGGCTTTCATATAAACCGCATCTATATCGGGGCGTTCTTCTCGGTCGATTTTGATGTTGATAAAATGAGTATTCATGACTTGGGCCACTTCTTCGTTTTCAAAACTTTCATGCTCCATAACGTGGCACCAATGACAGGCAGAATAACCTATGCTTACAATTATCAGTTTGTTTTCTTTTTTGGCTAGAGCCAAAGAATTAGGATTCCAGGCTTTCCAGTATACTGGATTGTTGGCGTGTTGTAATAAATATGGACTCGTTTCAAGATGTAGTTCGTTCATAGCAGGTTTTTTTCTAGCCCCGATTGCAATGGAAATCCTCGAAGAGATTGGAATGGAAAGCGGGAAATAGCTTCTAAAAGTAAATTAAAAAAGCGTCTCAAAAGAAACGCTTGGTGAATTATCCGTTGATTGCTTCCACTACTATATCTTTATCGTTGAGCATGTCTTTTAACATGTTTTCGATACCGCTTTTTAGGGTGAATGTAGAGGAAGGGCAGCCATTACAAGCCCCTTGCAGTACTACTTTTACACGTTTATCCGTTTCATTATAGGAATCAAAAAGGATATTACCCCCATCGGCAGCTACAGCTGGTTTAACATATTCTTCAAGTATATTGATGATTTGTTGGGAAGTGGTATCGAGATGGTCGAAGTTTTTGATTTGTTGTTTTTCTTGTTTTTCGTCATTAGCAATCATGGTTTCGTCTAGAACCGTTCCGCCATTTTCTATAAATTGTTTGATGAAAGTTCGCAATTCTATAGTGATTTCGTCCCAAGTGATACTGTCGTATTTGGTTACCGAGATGTAATTTTCGGCAATGAAAATTTCTTTGACAAAATGAAATTTAAATAATTCTTGTGCCAAAGGTGAGGCTTTTGCTTCGTCAAGATTTTTAAATTCAACAGCAGTTTTAGTCAAAGCTTTGTTGATAACAAATTTTAGAGAAGCAGGATTAGGTGTGGTTTCGCCATAAACCGTTATGGGTTGTTTCTTGCTTGGATTTTCATTTGGTAGAACAATTACACCACCGTTATTTACGTAATTTTCAATTTGTTCTGCAACAGCTTCTTGCACGTCAGACCATTCCACTATGCTGAAACGTTCAATAGCGATAAAGTTTCCTGAAATGTAGACGGTTTTCACAAATGGTAGGTAAAAAAGTTGCTGTGCCAAAGGGGAGTTTTTGGCTTCATCGATGTTATTATATTGAAAATTTTCATTTTGAGTTATAAAATCGGGAAATTCGAATTTCAAAATCGTTGGATTTTGAGTGTTTTTTATAGTGATCTTCATAGTTATAGTATATTTTTTTGCAAATTTAACGAACTTATTTTCTATGAATACTTATATTTGGACTTTTAAATAGCAAATTAACCATTCGGAGTGTTATTTTTATAATTCTTCGGAAAAGCCATACAGTATGAAGCGAATACTACTTACTTTATTTTTATTCTTATTAGGATACAATTCCTTCGCTCAATTTATCAATGTAAACACTACAACTTATACGGTTCCTCAGTTAGTAGAAGATGTTTTATTTGCAGCCCCTCCTGGAGGTGGTGGTTCGTCATGTGTTGGTACCATATCTAATATTTCATGGAGTACTGGGACTGATTTTGGGGCTACAAACGGGATTGGATTTTTTACCAATACTAATCCCAATTTCCCTTTAACTTCGGGAGTTATTTTAAGTACTGGAGATGTTGCTGATGCACCAGGTCCAAATTTAACAACACAAAGTAATAGTGCTTGGCCAGGCGATGCTGATTTGTTTAATTATATACAAGGATTAGGGATTGATCCTGGTTTAATTGATTATAATGATGCTACCATTTTGGAATTTGATTTTACTCCGTTAACCAATCAAATGAGTTTTGATTTCTTATTTGCTTCTGAAGAATATGGAACATTTCAATGTGATTATTCAGATTCGTTTGCATTCTTTCTAACAAATGTAACCGCTGGAACTGCACCAACAAATTTAGCTTTAATACCAAGTACTACAACACCTATTTCTGTAGTAACCATAAGAGATAATGCCAATAATACTGGTTGTACTTCTGAAAATGTAGCCTATTTCGGTAACTATAACCAGGGCACAAATGCTAATACTGCTGCAACAAATTTTAATGGTGAAACTGTTTTAATGACAGCAGGTTCGCCTGTAATTCCTAATAATCTGTATCATATTAAGTTGGTAATTGCTGATAGAAATGATAATAGTTATGACTCTGCTGTATTTTTAGGTGGAGGAAGTTTTAATATTGGTTCTGCAACAATTGGAGGAACTGGAACCTATGATGGTTTGGGAGATTTTTCTGGACCAAATGCAGTATGTGGTTCTGCAGTTGTTAGTGTTCAAGCTGGTAGTGTTCCTATTTCAGGTGTGACTTATAGTTGGACTTTCGATGGCAACCTTATACCTGGTGCAAATACTTATAACTATGATATGAATCAGGCGGGTACCTATTGTGTTACTCTTACCTACCCTGGTGGTTGTACACAAACAGATTGTACAGTTGTAGAACATATTCCTTCTTTGCCAATTGGCACTCCAGCCACCCTTGCTGAATGTGCAAATCTCTTTAATTTAACAAATAATGAAGCATTAATATTAAATGGAATGACTAATACCGTAAGTTATTACCATTCATTAATTGATGCTCAACAGTTATTTGCGCCTATTAATAACCCTACAAATTATACAGGGACTGAAGGTGAAATAATTTATGTAGCCGTTGAAGACGACAATACTGGCTGTATAACTACAACACAATTTGCTTTGCATATTGACCCTAATTTATGCTTAAGTATTCCTATTCCTGGTACACCTCCAGATTTAATTCAGTGTGAAACTACATTAAACAGTAATGTTTCTTTATTTAATTTTACACCACAAACTCCAATTGTTTTAGGATCATATAATCCAGCATTATATACGGTGACTTATTATTTAACACAAGCGAATGCTGATTCAGGGACAATTCCAATATCTTCAACAGGTTTTTCAAACACTTCTAACCCTCAAACAATATTTGTTAGGTTACAACAAAATGGGGCTCCTTCAAATTATGCTACTACTAGTTTTAATTTAATAGTTAATCCACTGCCAACTGCAAGTATTTCGGGTACAACAACCATATGTTCTGGGAATAATTCGCAAATATGTTTTTCAGGAACACCTAATGCTACTGTTACTTACACTGTTGACTCAGGAGCTAATCAAACTATTGTTTTGGATGCAACTGGTAATGCATGTTTGACCACGCCAAGTTTAACCACTACTTCTGTTTATACTTTGGTAGGAGTTTTAAATACTATAACTAATTGTTCTCAAAATTTATCTAGTTCAGCAACTGTTACAGTTATATCGTTACCAACTGTTACTATATCAGGAACAACATCAATTTGCTCTGGCAGTACAACTAACATAACATTTAATGGAACGCCTAATGCCAGTGTTACTTATACTGTTGATGCAGGTTCAAACCAAGTTATAACACTAAACGGATTAGGTTCTGCATCAATTACAACACCAGTATTAACAGCAAATAGCACCTATACTTTAGTAAGTATTTCAACAAGTGGAATTCCGTCTTGCTCGAATATAGCTTCAGGTTCAGCTATTATAACTATAGTTCAACCACCTGTCGCTAACATCCCTACACCGTATGAAGTATGTGATGACAATAATGATGGGCGATCATGTACTTTTGATTTGACAACTAAGGATATAGAGATTGCTTCTGCTCCTAATGTTGTTGCCTATTATTTAACATTAGTAGATGCTCAATTGGGTAATACAGCACCGCTTACAAGCCCTTATTGTAATAGTAATCCAGGCACAGAAACATTATATGTTCGAGTATACAATCCAGCATCTCCAACTTGTTATGCTACTACCACTTTACAATTGATAGTCAATCCAACCCCTCAAGCTAATCCATCGATTAGTGATTATGAGTTATGTGATTATAATAATCCAGGAGATGGCGTAGAACAATTTACATTACATAGTAAAGATATAGATATTACTAGTCAAGCCAATGTTACCATAACTTATTATAATAATCAGGCAGATGCTATTGCTCAAAATATAGCCGCTGTATTGCCTAATTTATATACTTCAGGCTCACAAACTATTTGGTTTACTATTGCAGACAATAATACGGGATGTAATTCGGTAGGTTCTTTAAATTTAGTAGTTAATCCACTTCCTGCAGTTTATATTCCACCAACGATTATCCAATGTAGTAATGGTGCTTCGAACCAAGCTGTTTTTGATTTGACAGTGAATCATGATGCTGTTACAGGAGGTTTGTCTGGATTAACGGTTTCTTATTATCACACATTGGCAGATGCACAAGGGCCTAATAATCCTATAACAACGCCAACAACATATACAGGAACTCATAATGAAACCATTATTATCCGAGTAGAAGATGACAATACGGGTTGTTTTATAACAACAACACAATTGCTACAAGTAACACAAGGACCACTAGCGATAACACCACTACCATTACATTATTGTGATCCTAATAATGATGGGTTTGGAGTTTTTGATTTAGATTCGGTGAAAGCTCAAATACAAGGAGGAGTGATAGATCCAAATGTAACCATAGGATTCTATGAAACTCAAACCGATGCTATTATTAGAGCTGTACCATCATTAACAAGTCCATACAATAACATCAATCCGTGGACACAAACGATTTATGTTAGTGTATATTATACCCTGACAGGTTGTGCCAATTATGTACAACTTCAATTAATTGTCGACCCAACTCCAGAAGCTACAACTCCAGATGATTATCATTTATGTGATTACACAGGAGCGGTGGGTCAAGAACCATTTGATTTAACAACTACCACTGCACAAGTGTTGGGCAGTATCAATCCTGCGCTAGTTACAGTGGAATTCTATACC
>CANJDA010000029.1 GCA_947472705.1 Flavobacteriaceae bacterium | reverse complement strand
GCCCAGCCAATATTGACGTGGATTATGCAGCTTGGGGACCTTTCTATAGCCAAGATGAAGCTTGTACTTTTATTGGTGCCGCTCAACCATTTGCAGCTCCAGGAATAGGTGTACCAGTAACTCAACAAACGGGTTGTAGTTATTCTGCAGCACCTACAGAATCCTTAAACATTGCCAATGCAGTGGCAGGGCAGTTTTATATTATCTTAATTACTAACTTCTCGAATCAACCAGGATACATTACATTGACGCAAAACAATGTAACTACAGATCCTAATCACGGAGAAACCAACTGTTGTCCTAATGCTTCGTTTAGTTATAATCCAGTTACTTATTGTAAGGAGCCAGGAGCAACAAACCCAGTTGCTCAAATTAATAATGGTTCTGTTGCAGGTACATTCACTTCAAGCCCTGCAGGTTTAGTATTTGCTAATGACGCCACAGGAGAGGTTGATTTAGCAGCTAGTGCTCCTGGATTATATATAGTGACTAATACAGTGTCATCATCAGCTACATGTACAGAAAGAACATCAACTTCTACAATTCAAATTGTGTTGCCAGTTTCTGCTTCATTTACTTATGAATTCCCATCTTATTGTAATGTACTTTACACTACACCTATATTACCATTTACATTTACAGGTGCAACAGGAGGAACATTTGCTGCAAATCCAAACGGTGGATTATACTTAGACGTTGCTTCGGGTGCTATTACCCCTAGTTTAAGTTCTCCAGGTATTTATACGGTAACTTATGTTCTTCCAGGAACTGGAGCTTGTGTTGGTAGTAATCCAACAGCTATAGTAGAAATTATAGGCGCACCAACACCTTCGTTTGCACAAGTAGTACCTATTTGTCCTGGTGACCCATTGGCTAATTTGCCAACTACTTCAATAGATGGATTTACAGGTACATGGTCGCCGGCTATGGATAATACTACTACAACAACTTATACCTTTACTCCAGATGCAGGTCTATGTGCTACAACAGCAACTATGACCATTGAGGTAGGTTCAACTATACCATTATTTACACAAGTGCCACCAATTTGTCCTGGAGCTACATTAGCAGCTTTACCTACAACGTCAAATAATGGAGTTAATGGAACATGGTCGCCAGCGTTAGATAATACACAAACTACGACCTATACATTTACACCATCTTCAGGAAATTGTGTAGCAAATGCTACTATGACAATTCAGGTTTTACCGCTTACTGTTGTACCAACGTTTACTCCAGTAGCACCTATCTGTCCGAATGGTGCGTTAACCGCTTTACCAATTACTTCTAATAATAGTATTACAGGTTCTTGGTCTCCAGCTTTGGATAACACACAAACTACTACGTATACCTTTACACCAGACACGGCACAATGTGCTTTGCCTACCACTTTAAACATTATAGTTAATCCTGAATTATTGGTTACTGTAAATAATCCAACTTTCTGTCCGGGTTCTTTAGCAACGGTAACGGCAACTCCAGCTATTCCTGGAAATTACACTTATGTTTGGACAGTTCCAACAGGAGCTACTGACCCAGGTAACGTGGCATCGTTTGATACAAATATTGCAGGAACATATAGCGTTGTAATCTCACAAGTGAATACTTTCTGTAATTCAGATTTTGAAACACCAGTTGCTACAGGTACTACACCAAATTTAATTGCAGATAATTTAGTTCCATGTTGGAATACTACTGCAACAGATGCTGTTATCGAGTTTTGGCCTCCAGGATTTGAAGGAGTAGCGCCTTATTCAGGAAATAATTTAGTAGAATTAAATGCTAATACTCCTGGAACATTATACCAAGATTTCAGTGTTATACCAGGTACTTCTATATCAGTTTCTTTTGCACACAGAGGACGTCAAGGAACTGACGTTGTGGGAGTAGAAGTTGGACCTGTAGGAGGGCCATATGTAAGCTTAGGTAATTATTCAGATGGAAATACCGCTTGGGGGTATCATACCGTAAATTACACTGTACCAAATACAGGTGGAAATAATTACACCTTGCGTTTTGTTTCGGTATCAAGTGCAGGAGGAAGTCCAAGTATTGGTAATTTGTTAGATACCATTACTATTTCAAGCTTGAGTTGTCCTTCACAACCAGCTTCTGGAACGGTTTCTATTCAAACATTGCCAGCACCAACAGTAACAGTTACTGATCCAACTTGTACGGTTCAAACAGGAACCATTGAAGTTACAAGTCCGCTTAATACTTCAGGAGGTGGCTTACCAGCTAATTTATTCATCTCTGAGGTTACTGACGCTAGTACATTTAATTTAACTTATGTTGAGTTGTATAATGGTACTGGATCGCCTGTTGATTTATCTAATTACAAATTAAAATTCTATACTTGGGGTAATCCTCCAACGACAGAGAATGCATCTTGTGATTTACAATTATCTGGGATAATAGCTAATAATTCTACTAATGTGATTAAAGTAAGTGGTGATGCAAATATTACAGGTATTGTTCCAGACCAAACATTCGTTTCTTGTTCAGGAGTAAATTATAATGATAATATAAGATTAACTGACTCATCGGATGTTTTAGTTGATTTATGGGGTACAACAGACGGTTCGACCTATACACCAGCAGGGCAAGCGGGTTATACCTACAGAAGATTGAATACGGCTACTGTTCCAAGCGTCACATGGAATCCTGCAGATTGGACATCAATAGATGATGTTGCTACTGTTGTTGATTATACCAATGTTGGAACCTATAGTTATTTTACATCAACTTATGAATATAGTTTAGATAGTGGTACATACCAATCAGGAACTACCTTTACAGGGGTTGCACCTGGATCTCATACTATTACTGTTCATGATTTAATAACAGGATGTTATTCATTACCATTTAATGTAACTGTTGGTCCTATAGTAGGTCAAATTACAACTACATTTAATCCAATAACAATTTGTAATGGTGATGCAGTTACCTTACCAGCCACTTCTTTGGAAGGTGTTACTGGTACATGGAATCCATCTACTGTTGATAATACATTAACTGCTACTTATGCATTCACTCCGGATGCAGGTCAATGTGCTTCAACGGCCAACTTAACCATTACAGTAAACCAAAAAGTAACGCCTACATTTAATGCTGTTGCAGCAATATGTAATGGTGATGCCTTAAACGCACTACCAACAACGTCATTAAATGGTTATACTGGAACTTGGTCGCCGGCTTTAGATAATACTACAACGACGACTTACACCTTTACTCCAGATGTTAATCAATGTGCTACTACGACTACATTGACTATAACGGTTAATCCAAAAGTAACACCAACATTTAATGGAGTTGCAACAATATGTAGTGGTGATGCCTTGAGTGCTTTACCAACTACTTCATTGAATGGTTATACAGGTACATGGTCGCCAGCATTGAACAATACGGTTACAACAACATATACGTTTACTCCAGGAGCTAATCAATGTGCTAACACGGCAACTTTAACGATTACAGTTACTCCAAAAGTAACTCCTACGTTCCAGCCAATTGCGTCATTATGTAATGGAGATACAAATGTTCCTTCACTACCTTCAACTTCAATAGAAGGAATTACTGGAACTTGGTCACCAAGTACTATTAGTACAACTGCGACAGCTACTTATAGTTTTACTCCTGATGCAGGACAATGTGCCAACAATGGAAGTTTAACGGTTAATATATTAGATTCTGTTGCTATTAGTGCCGTAGGAGATTGTCAAAATAATGCTTTCGTACTTACTGTGTCACCAACATCAGGAACTTTTGATCCTTCAGTTACTTTCTCATGGGAAAATGACTCATCAGTAGTAGTTGGAAACGCTCAAACACTTACAGTATCTACAGCAGGAACTTATACCGTTACAGTTACTTTTAACGGATGTGTTAGTACCGATCAAGTTGTAGTAAGCGCTGAAGATATTGCGTGTACAATTCAAAAAGGTATTTCAGTTAATGGTGATGGCTTAAATGATGTATTTGACTTATCTGGATTTAACGTTAAAAAGATTACTATCTTCAACCGTTACGGAATGGAAGTATATAGTAAAACAGACTATACCAACCAATGGAAAGGAGAATCTAATAGCGGCGATGAATTACCAGACGGAACATACTATTATGTCTTCAATCGTGCTAATGGAGAAACCAGAACAGGTTGGATTTACATCAACAGAGAAAACTAAGGACCTAAAATAATTTGCATTTAAAACAAAACAAAATGAAGAAAATATATTTCATTGCAATATTGGCTTTATCTGTCTTAACAGATGTACAAGCGCAACAAGATCCAAACTACACTCAATACATGTATAATATGAGTGTAATTAATCCAGCTTATGCAGGATCTAAAGAGAGTTTATCAGGAGGGTTGCTTTACCGTGCTCAATGGGTAGGAATTGAAGGAGCTCCAACAACCGGAACCTTCTTTATACATAGCCCAGTTGGAAAAAGTGTAGGACTTGGTCTTTCTGTTATTTCGGATAAAATTGGTCCAGTAGAAGAAAATAACTTTTATGCTGATTTCTCCTATACTTTAAATATGGGTGGAGAACATCGTTTGGCATTCGGTTTAAAAGCCGGAGCGACGATGCATAAGGTTGATTTTACTTCTATTCCTCCTACTTTACCACAACCAAATCCTAGCGATCCATTTTATGCTGCTAACCCGAGCGCCACGTTTCTTAACGTAGGTGCCGGGGTATTTTATTATACACAGAAATATTATATAGCGTTTTCTGCACCAAATATGTTAAAGTCTAAATATCTTGACTTTAATGGAGCAAAGTACGGTACTGAAGTATTGCACTACTTCTTGACAGGAGGGTATGTGTTTGATATAAATCCTAATTTAAAATTCAAACCATTTGCAATGATTAAATCATCATTGAATGCACCTACCTCTTTTGATGTGTCTACTAACTTTTTAATGTATGATAAGTTAGAATTAGGATTAACCTATAGGTTAGAAGACTCCTTTGGAGCAATGGTAAATTTTGCCATTACCCCTAATTTAAAAATAGGATACGCTTACGATCATGTTATTTCAGATATTAATACTGTGGCTCCAGCTTCGCACGAGGTTATTTTATTATTTGATTTAAACTTCCCGAAAAAAGTATCACAATCTCCTAGATATTTCTAATTTATAAAGTATCCAAAAATGAAAAAACTATATATAACATTAAGTCTGGTAGCCATTAGTTTTACTGTTTCGGCTCAAGATAAAAACACTAAGACTGCAGACAAATTATTCAATAGATATGAATATGTTGATGCCGCAAAAGCCTATTTAAAACTTGTTGAAGACGGTAAGTCAACAGGATATGTTTACAAACAATTAGCCGATAGCTACTATAATATGTTTAATTCTGCCGAAGCTGTTAAATGGTATGCCAAAGCTACTGAAATGACACAAGATGCAGAAACATACTATCGTTATGCGCAAATGTTGAAAGCCAACGGGAAATATGAAGAATCGAACAAACAAATGCAAAAATTTGCTGCAGCGGCTCCATCTGATTCTCGTGCAAAAGCATTTAAGGATAATCCAAATTATGTTCCGAAATTATTAGATAAAGCGAAATTGTACAATGTTAATTCATCGGATATAAGTAGTGATAAGTCTGATTTTGCAGCGGTGCTTTATGATAATGCTTTATATTTTGCCAGTGCCCGAAATGGCGCGCGTAAAAACTATGGTTGGACAGATGAACCATTTTTAGACATTTACCGTGCAGATTATAACACAGACGGAACAATTACTAACGCTACAACTGTTACTTCATTAAATTCTAAGTATCATGATGGTCCATTGACTATGAGTGCAGATGGGAACACTGTTTATTTTTCAAGTGATAGTTTTAGAGAAGGCACTTTTGAAAAAGATAAAGCCAATAAATTAAAATTAGGAAGAAACAGTATCTATAAAGCAATTAAAAAAGGTGATACTTGGGGTGACATTGTAATATTACCTTTTAATAGTAAAGAATTTTCTACGAGCAACCCAAGTTTGAGCAGAGATGGAAAAACTTTGTATTTTTCTTCTAACAGACCTGGAAGTTTAGGTGGCGTAGATATTTGGAAAGTAAGCGTAAATGCAGACGGTACTTATGGAGAGCCTCAAAACTTAGGCAATAAAGTAAATACTGAAGGCAACGAAAGTTTCCCATACATTGCAGATGATAATAAAACATTATACTTCGCGTCTAGTGGTAAACAAGGATTAGGCGGTTTAGATATTTACCAAATTGATTTGTCAAAAGGTGGCGATGCTACTAATTTAGGCAAACCAGTAAATACGGAAAAAGATGATTTCGCTTTCACTTTTAACGGAACTAAAAACATTGGTTTCTTATCCAGTAATCGTAATGGTAACGACGATATTTTTGTTGTAAACCCAATTTGTGGTGTTGATGTAATGGTTGTAGTTACCAATGCAAAAACGGGTGAAATTTTAGCTAACGCAAGCGTTTCTATTTTAGATGACAAGAAAAATGTAATTGCTACTGAAATGTCAAATGCAAAAGGGGAAGTTACTTACAGAGTAGAATGTGACAAACCTTATGTAGTACAAGCTTCAAAAGATGGTTTCGAAGGAAATACTTTTGCTGTTACTAAAAGCAAAGGGCCATCAGCCAAAGTGGATGCTGCCTTACAACCAATAGATGTAATTGTTAAAGAAGATGAAATTGTATTAAAACCAATTTTCTTCGAATTTAATAAAAGTAATATCACTCAAGAAGGAGCATTTGAGCTAGACAAATTAGTTCAAGTGATGAAAAACAATGAAAAATTGGTTATCCTTGCTCGTTCTCATACGGATAACAGAGGAAGTGACAAATACAACCTAGACCTTTCAGACAAAAGAGCTAAAGCAACAGTACAATATGTAATTTCAAAAGGTATTGCAGCTAACAGAATTTCTGGAAAAGGAATGGGAGAGTTAGAACCAAAAGTAGATTGTGGTGAAAATTGCACCGAAGAACAACACGCTCAAAACCGTCGTTCTGAATTCTTGATTGTGAAGTAATCTTTTACTTTTTAACTGTAAAAAGCCCCAAGCGTTTGCTTGGGGCTTTTTGTTGATACATATACTGTTTTCTCTCTTGATAGTACGGATAAACATATATAGAGTGCCTGGTTTTATACAATAGCTGTTACTAAGCCACCATCCCTTTAACAAACACCTCCACAAACTCTTTCATCTTAGCAATAATTCTATCGCCAATAACTCTTGCTTGGAGAATACTTGGTCTATTATCTAGACATTGGAAAACTTCATCCTTTATGGGTTCTCTTCCACTGTAGACATAGGCATCAATTAAAGATTTGAATTGGGCTTTGTCCAGATGTTCTTCTTCGCATAGTTTGCCTAAAGCCAAAACTTTTTGTTCTTGCCAGAATTTCTCAAACTCATCTTCAATGTTGTCCCCGTCTTTTATGAAGGGCATATTTTCATCAATAAACTTCTGAATCAATTCTCGTTTACTTCTCAATTGGATATCACCACCCAACAAATCCATGATGGCTTTCTTTTGTGCTTTGGCGTCCGAAAGGGTTGCATTTTTCATTTGGGAAAGCAATTTCAAGATGTAGGCTACGTTGATTTGGTCGCGGTGTATTAGTTCTAGTTCAAAATCAATATCCTCCAGTATGGATGTTTTTTGTTTTTGCTGGTCTTGTTTTACTTTTTGGTATAAGTCTAGGTACTTGCTTTTATAATCCTCAAATTCTTGTTCGTCGATATCCAAATCATTCCAATCAAAATCGGTGTAGGATTGCAGTACATTCATGTTGCGCAACAACCGTCTGAAGGCCTGTACAAAGAGTGCTTCATAATCCTCGCTTTCCAAGTCGTTCACACTTTGATAGGTGGGGGCGATTTCACGCAATTCTTTCAAAGCTTCTTCAAACTTCTCGGCTATCTTTTCATAATCGGGCATCGTAACAACTTCTATGGCCTCTTTATTGGAAAATAGGGTGATAGCCTTGTTACAAAAAGAAACCGACTTAGCAAGAGTCGACCTTCAAATTGCAGAAATAGATGCTTTTATT
Source organism: Flavobacteriaceae bacterium (assembly GCA_947472705.1). Taxonomy (GTDB): domain Bacteria; phylum Bacteroidota; class Bacteroidia; order Flavobacteriales; family Flavobacteriaceae; genus Flavobacterium. The sequence goes on along the minus strand of CANJDA010000029.1, from coordinate 9,121 downwards.
GATGCAGTTAAGGATAAGAAAATTGCTTTAGCGGCTTAGGTTTCTGGTACTTGTTGTTTTGGAGGCTGCCCGAGAGGGCGGCCTTTTTTTGTTATAGCTATTTTTTTAAAAGAAGAACCACCCCGTCATCCTTTGGCTGCCACCCCTCCTTGAAAAGGAGGGGAGCTGTGTTTGTATTATTGTTTTGGCTTTACTTATTTAACTACTATTAATTAGTCTAGTAAATAATAGTTTTAAAATAAAGAAGGTTAAAAGCTCCCCTCCTAGATTAGGAGGGGTGGCACCACTTTAGTGGTGACGGGGTGGTTCTTCCGTTCCGTTGCCTAAAACCAATAAAAAAGGGCGCCAATGGCGCCCTTTTCATAAGTAAAATATAAGAAATTATCTTTTGATTAATTTCTTAACGATAGTTTCGTTAGTAGCTTGGTTAACGAATTGTACAAAGTAAATTCCGTTAGCTAATCCAGAAATATTTTCGTTTACAGTAGTATTCCCTTCTGTTACATTCAAATCTTTAGTAGAAACTACAGCCCCTTCAATGGTGAAGATTGACATAGTAACAACACCACCTCTAACAGCAGTTACATCTACATTGAAATCAGAAGTAGCAGGATTAGGATATACACTGATAGCTGTGTTAGCTACTAGGTTATTCTCTGCCATTTTAGCACCACAAATTGCACTTGCTAAAGTTATAGATTTAGCAGCTGAAGAAACACCACAAGAGTTAGTACCTACAACTGTTAATTTAGTTGAAGTTAAAGTACTTAATACCGCAGAGAAATCAACAGTTACTGTAGCTGTACCTTGACCAGCTGTAATCACAGCACCGTTAGCAGGAGTCCAAGTATAAGTTGCACCAGCTAATGCATTCACTGAGAATGTTTGAGGTGTACATCTTTGGAATGTAGTAGCAGTACCAGTTACAGTGGTAACAGCAGCCATTGCAGGACTTAAAGTAAGTGTTTTACTTAACAAGCTATCTCCAATTACGTTGTGAGAGAAAACAACAATTTGTGGAGTAGTTAAAGTAGCAAAGTTAGCTGGCAATTGAACAGAGAATGATAAATCTGTAGTGTTCAAAGTATTAGTAGTGTTTGTAGTATTACTTGCAGAAGTAACAATAGAACCTACTGGAGCAGTAATGTTATAGCTTGAAGCTTCAGTTGCTGCAGTAGCCATAGTGTAAGTATAAGTACTTCCACCACATAAACCAGCGATAGGACCAGATAATACTCCAGGAGTAGATGGTAATACAGCAGTTAGTTTTAACAATTTAGCAGTAGATGGCGTAGTGCCAGATGAAGTAAATGAAACTGATGCAGGTGTTGATGGAGCTACAGGAGCCACATAGTTTTCAGTATATGTAGTGTAGTTAATACCAGGAGTATTAGCTGCAATAAAAGTAGCGTTACCTGCAGTATTATTGTTAGCTACAGAAGTTCCCACACCATTTTTAGATTTAGCACCTAAGAATAAAGTTGTAGTTGCAGGATTAGTAACCCCAGCAAAACTAACTAAGATAGAAGGTTGATCACTAGTGATTACAGTTCCATAAGGAGGGTAAGCTAAAGTTTGAGTTGCTCCATAAAGACCACCACCTTGAAGGAATATAGAACAAGTTGAAGTAGTAACTACAGTAGTAACTCCATTTACGTTATAAGTAACAGGGTTATAAGTAACTCTCCAATATTTAGTACCAACAGAAGGAGCTGGTTGCGTAGTTAACGGAGCATCAAAAGGTTGAGCTGTAAACCAACGTACATAAGAAGCACCAGCAGTACCACCAGTAGCTAAACTAACACCAGCAGGCAATTCCCAAACGTATGAAGTAGCTGTAGCAACAGTACCTACAGTAAGAGTCAACACTGTTGAAGTACCCATATATTTACTCATTTTAGTAATAGCTGTTAAAGGAGTAGCACCATTTTTATCAAATAATTTTAATGAAGTTGGAGCAACAGGTAATGCTTTAGTAAGAGTTAAAGATATAGCAGCTGTTCTACATCCACTTGCATTTTCAGCTTGAATAGTAATAGTACCATAAGTACCCGCTCCAGAAGGAACATTAGCATAGTTAACTACTAAAGTATTTGTACCTTGACCAGAAACGATAGTAGTACCATTTGGTACTGACCATACATAAGTTAATGAACTATCAACAAAAGCAGGAACAGAATAAGTAAATTGAGATGTAGTACCTACATATTTTCCGATAGCAACAGCTGAATCAGTTACAACTGGAGCAACACCTGTGATAGCAGTAATAACTTCTGTTGGTAAAGCATTTACAGTAACTACTAAAGGTACTCTTGAGCTTTCAACGTTTAAAGCATCAACTTGAGACACATAATAAGTTTTTGTGCCAACTGTAGTAGTTACAGGAGTTGGAGCAGTTGTTGAAGCAGTACCACCAGTAGCAACAGTATACCATTTTAAAGAAACACCAGTTGTTGTTAATGTAGCTGTTAAAGGTGTAGCAGTAGCTTTATAACAATAAGCAATGTTATTAACTATAGGAGTAGTTCCTGTAGCTGTAACAATATAAGGAGTTAAAGAAGCATCAATAAAGCTTGCAGCATTTAAAGCTGGAGAGCCTGTACCTGGACGGTAATCTAAACCAGAGTAATTTTGAGCATTAGCAGTATCGTAAGGTAAAACTAAAATACCAGCATTTGAAGTGATTGATTGGTTACCATTTGAATTGTACCAAGTAGTCATGTTGAAAGCAGCATTGTTACCAGCAGTAATAGTACCAGGAGAGTTTACTTGTAAAAACGGAGTAGTAGCAGCACCAGCGATGATGTTGTTTTTCCATTTTAATTCGTCATTTAAAGCATTAGTTTCACAAGCAACTCCATCTATATGAAGACCTTCTTTGAAATCTAAAAATAAAGAGTTGAATATTTTTTGTTTACCAGCTCTTCTTAATCTTGCTACTCTTTTGTAACCACCTGCTAATGTTCCACCACTTGGTAAAGTTTGACGGTATTTAGGTCCGATTAAAGTGTAGTTAGAGAAAATACATGAAGTATATGGAGACACTAAAGATCCTGAAGCATTGTTATCAGACTCAAAACCTTCTGATGTAGAAATAGCAGGGTTATCAGAAAGTTGTGGGTCTCTGATTCCTAATCCAAATTGATTCACTCCACTGTAACCATTATCAGTATCAAAATCATCATCTATACCTCTATAAGCTACTAAGTGCTTACAGTTTACAGTTCCACCAAACCACTCAAAAGAGTCATCTCCTGAGTAAGAAACTTGAACATAATCAATAGCAGTACCTCTACCAACAGCTCCAAAAGTTAAACCGTTAATCTCATTATTTGGAGAGAAAACGAAACCAGGGAATTCAATTCTACAATATTTCATAGAACCTGAATTGTCATTGTCATCAGGAGTAGTACCTCCACCATATTCTGTATTGGCAGTAGCCGTAATACCTTCAATGTTGTTGATACCTGCGTTAATGTTAAAGCTAGCTTTACCTAAAAGGATAACACCACCCCAGTCTCCTGCAGCTCTTGTACCAGCTGCTTTTGCAGAGGTAAATACAATAGGTTGAGAAGCTGTACCAACAGCATTAAGTTTAGCGCCTTTTGTAATAATCAAAGCGGTACCTGTACTTGTATAAATACCTTTAACAACCACACCAGGTTGGATAGTTAAAGTAGCACCGTTAGTAACATAGATAAGACCTGATATTTTATAGGTTTTACCAGTTGTCCATGTTGTACTAGTAGTAATGTTAGTAGTAACAGTAACTACAGTTGCAGCATCGGTATAGGCTGTGTTTTGTGGATCCCAATTGGTCCATGAATCAGTCCACTGTGCAGCCGGACTTGGTGCAAAGGCACCTACATAAGTTGTTGGCTCAATTTGAGCATTCACAAAAGTAGCAACTAAGGCTAAAATTGCGATAAAATAATTTTTTTTCATTGTTTAAATGGGTATTTTGTTAGACAGGACAAACATAAAATCACAAGAACAATTAGCTGTAAATGAAGGTTTAAATAAAAATAATTTTTAGGTTAAGGAATGGTTTTCTATAGGAGTTGCTTTGTAAAGAATTAGGCAACAGTATGTTGATTTAATGTTAAATCCCCTTATAATAGGGGAAATGAAGTGTGTTATGAAAAAACAATAAGGAGAAAAAGTAAAAACAATTTTGAGGCACTTTTTACTTTTTATCTAAAAAATCACGGTACCAATAGCCCGAATTTTTAATAGTTCTTTTTTGGGTTTCAAAATCAACATATACCAATCCGAAACGTTGTTTATACCCTTCGGCCCATTCAAAATTATCGGTAAGAGACCAAACGAAATAGCCAGCTACCTTCCCACTTTTTTCTTGGGCCAATAGCAGTTGTTCTAAGTAGGATTGAATATAATGGGTTCTTTCTTTGTCGTTTATCCTATCTTCTTTCAATTCATCAAAAAAAGAAGCACCACTTTCGGTTATAAGAATCTTCTTTACCTCTTGATACTTGCTAAATTTTAGTATCATATAATAAATGGATTTAGGATAAATTTCCCAATTCATTGCTGTGTAGTCCACATTACGTTTGTTGGCCGGAATGATTTTGGCATTGATATAAGGCACATAAGAGTTATGTCCCACCACTTCTCGGGTATAGTTTTGCAATCCAATAAAATCAAAGGTTACTTTTAATAATTCTTCGTCGCCTTTAACCATATATTTGGCAATATGTTTTAAAAAGGGCAATGTTTTGATGGGATATCCTAATCCTAAGGAAGGATCAATAAATGAGCTGTTTAATAAAACATCAACACGCTCAGCAGCTTTAATATCTTTTTCGGTGAAAGTTTTTGGAGTGATAAAAGTGCAAGAAAAAGTAGTTCCCACTTCAGTATCAGGGGCCAACTCTTTTATCGTTTTAAATCCAATAGCCTGGCAAAGCAAAGCATGATGCATGGCGGGCAGAAAATTATTCAATCCTTTCTTTCCAGGAGCATGAACTCCTAAAAAATACCCTGCTCCAGTAAAAACAGAAGGCTCATTCAAGACCATCCAATATTTTACTTTGCCCTTGAAAGCATTGATGCAAACAGTCACATATTCTTTGAACCACTCTAAAATTGCTCTGTTAGTCCAGCCTCCTTTTTTTTCAAGCTCTAAAGGTAAATCCCAATGATAGAGTGTTACAAAAGGCTCGATTTCATTTTCAATACAAGTGTCAATTACCTTATGGTAAAAATCTAACCCTGCCTGATTCACAGCTCCAGTTCCGTTAGGAATAATTCGGGGCCAGGAGAGTGAAAATCTAAAATTTGGAATGCCCAAAGCTTTGATTGTGGCTATGTCTTCTTTGTAATTTTCGTAAAAATTTGTAGCAGTTTTGGGCGAATCGTTATTGGCGATGGTATTTCTTTTGGTTGAAAACTCATCCCAAATAGAAAGTCCTTTACCGTCTTTGTCATGACCTCCTTCGGTTTGAAAAGCGGAGGCTGCTACTCCCCAAAGAAAGTCTTCGCCAAAATCTTTTTTAGAAAGCGTAAATGCATTTTGTTCCGAATTCTTTATGCTCATAGAGTAGATTGTTTTTTGACTTTTTTGGCTTTTATTTCTGAGTTATTGGCATGATTGGCAACAATCAAATCGACAATTTCTTTGGCATTATCAGGATAATCAACATCAACAATTACATTTACATTCACCCAAGCATTAATGGCATCTATGTTTTTTTTATTGAATTTTTTAAGCACTATTACTCCCATTTCTTTTAACATAGCAGCGTTGCAATGTTGCTCGTATTGCTTTTTCATAGGGACAACCAATAGCTTCTTTTTCAAAAAAAGAGCTTCACTGGTAGTGCCAAAACCGGCATTGGTCAACACGCCTGCTGAGGAAGCTATACTGTTTAAAAACAATTGACTATCAATAGGGGTAATAGATACATTAAATAATTTATAAGCTTTCTTGCTATGCTTGGAAAATACCTGCCATTCGATGTGAGGAATTTTTTTAAGTTTATTGATGATTTGTATATCATCATAAGAGGGTAGGTATACGGTATAATGGCCTTCATTGGTTGGAGTCAAAATTCTAACTTCTTTTCTTATGATGGGCGTAAACATGGTTGCATCCAATTTTTTAAAATGAAACCCATAACTGATAGGAGTTGGTGCATAATTTTGTAACACGAGTCTACCCATTACATCATCTTTTTTGGGTTTTGGTGCCAAAGGATGCAAAGTTGCTACTTGATTACTCAATCCAATACAAACTTTCTTGGCTCTAATGGCAGCCCAAACCGATACAGGTTCAAAGTCGCTGATGATTAAATCGTATTCTTTGACATCAAGTGATTTTATATCTTTTAAAAGCTTGCCAGAATTCAATTTTAAGAAGGTTTTCCAAAAATCGATTCCGCCTTTTTTACCAAAAATAAAAGACAAACCAGAGAATTTATATTTAACTGGAAATGGGAGCGCAATATCCGATTGGATACCACTAACCAATATATCCAATTCCCCTTTTTGTTGAAGGTAAGGGATAATTTCAATGGCTCTTGTGATATGTCCATTTCCTGTTCCTTGAATAGCGTAGAGTATTTTCATCGTTTGAATTTTAGTTCACTACTAGTATTGGTTTCCATAAAACCATCCAACATTTTGGTGAAAATTTGGTTAGTATCCATAGTAGACAAGTCATTTTCTTCAACCTCTATATCTTGTATAAAATCTTCGGCTTTATAGCGAAATAAGGTACATTCTTGATTGTGATATTCTAAAGCAGTTAAATTTTCTATCCAATCCCCCGAGTTCATATAAGTCACTTCCCCTTGTTCGGTTGTGATTTTTTTTATTTCAGGATGGTGGATGTGCCCGCAAATCACATAGTCATAACCTTTTGAAATAGCAATTTCAGCAGCCGTTTTTTCAAAATCATTAATGAACTTCACTGCTTTTTTGACACTATTTTTGATGTTTTTTGATAACGATATTTTCCCTCTTCCTAGTTTAACCGAAACCCAATTGCAGAAGGCATTGAGCAGTATTAAAAAATCATATCCATGTGAACCTAGCTTAGCTAACCATTTAGAGTGTTGCATGGTCACATCAAAAACATCGCCGTGAAAAAGCCATACTTTCTGACCGTCGAGTTCTACCACTAATTTGTTTTCAATAATTAAAGAACCTATTTTATTGCCAGCAAACTTGCGGAGCATTTCGTCGTGGTTGCCAGTGATGTAATACACCTTGACACCTTTATTGACCCAATTCATAATTTTATGAACCACTTGCATGTGTGATTTTGGCCAATAGCGTTTACTAAATTGCCACATGTCAATAATGTCTCCATTAAGCACAACCACTTTTGGTTTAATACTGTTTAGGTATTTTAATAGCTCTTTACTATGACAGCCATACGTTCCCAAATGAACATCGGATAAGACTAAAAAGTCTACTTTCCTTTTATGCTGTTTTTTTGCCATTACTGGACAGTATTTTTGATTACTATTTAAAAGTTATAGGTAATTGATAAAGAAAAGGTTCTGCCATATTTAGTACGCCATATCACGTCATCTGTTTTCGAATCATAACCATTTTCATTTAAAGAATCTCCGGTGAATATTAGGTTTGTTAAACCTGTAAATGAAGAAGTGTTGTCTGTTTTTTCTATACTTTTATTTTGATAGAATATCAAATCCTGAGCTAATAAGTTTTGAATGTTTAGCTTTACTTCTATTTTATTTTTATACAAATTTTTAGCGATTTGCATGTCCAAAAACGTTCTTGCTTTTTCCCAAATAGAAGGTTCTACTTCACTTGATCCAATATATCTACGGTTTCCAACTCTATTTATATTTGCTGAAATGGCCCAGCCATTATCTTTGTTGATGTATTGAGCTCCTGCATTTAATACATAAGGTGACTGACCTTGTAATGGCATTGATTTTTCTGGATTTGCAGAACTAACATTTGAAACATCAACTTTTGATTTAATAATAGCAATATTTGAGAATACTGTAATGTCATCAAATAGTGTCGTTTTATCTGAAGTAAATAGCGAACTTAACAAAGTTCTAAACTCAAATTCAAAACCACTGTTTTTAGCACTTAAAGCATTTTGATATGTAATTGTTCTATTATTGACTTCTTGAATTAATTCGATAGGATCGTCAAATATTTTATTAAAATAGGAAACTGAAAATAATTGGGATTTCCCTGGGTAAAATTCATAACGAATGTCAATATTTTGCACTTTGGCTATCTTTAAATCATTTCCTTGCTTTAAAAAATTTTCGGTAAAATCATAAAAGGCAAAAGGTGCTAATTCTCTAAACTCAGGACGATTCACCGTTTTAGAATAACTTAATCTAAGGTTTTGTTTACTAGTAATTGAAAATATTAAATTAGCAGAAGGAAGAAAATCTGTTTCATGATTTTTTTGTGCTAAATATTCAGTATCTGTCAATCGGGTATCTAATGTTTGTGTATAATCTTCAATTCGAGCACCCCATACAAAACGAAACTTTTTATAACGATTATCTAACATCACATAGGCTGCTTTTAATGTAGCGTCAGCTTTATAAGCATAATTTGGTTTAGTAAAATCATATAGAGTAAAACCGTTTTGTCCTCCTCCAAGATCTCCCAAATTGGATGTATTAAAAATAGTAGCATTAGACTGTGTTAATAAATCATAATTAAAGGATGTGGTTGCTGAATTATAGATATTATACTGCAACTGACGCGCATAAAAAGAACGATCTCTTATTTGATAAAAACCCCCTACTTTAACTTCGTTTATTGATTCTTCACCTAAATTGAATTTTTTAGAGATATCTAATTTACCCCCTTTTATGCTTTCTTTAGTTTCAGAGTAAAATATACCTCCACCATAATCAGGACCTCCATTATTAGATGGGATCAAAGCATAAGCCGTTGTCTCTAAAGGATCTGTACTATTTGGGTTGGCAATCGTATAAATATTACGTCTTAAATTTGGAATAGAACTTTTTATATTACTGTAAAAACCAGTCCAATTTATTTTTATTTTCGGTTTGGTAAAATAATGGTCTCCATTTAACTGAGAGGAATAAATTCTATTACTAGTATACCATCTTACATCAGCTTGAGTAACACG
>CANJDA010000028.1 GCA_947472705.1 Flavobacteriaceae bacterium | reverse complement strand
TAAAGGAATAATATAAATTAATTGTAAATTAGCGTGAATTATTATATATAAATCTAAAATAAAAAACAAATTATGAAAACAAAATTACTTTTATTTATTGCATTAATTTTTTCTGCAATTAACATTAACGCACAAGTTTCATTAATTGGTGTTGGAGCTACTGGTAGTTGGTCAACTGACTATGATTTAAGTGATGCAGATGCTGATGGTGTATGGACTGCAACTGCTGTTCCTATGGCAGGTGGAGAATTTAAATTCAGATTAGACCATGACTGGACTACGGCTTGGGGTAATGGTAATGGTTTGGCAACTTGGCCATCAGGTATTGCAGACACAACACCAGGGACAAATAATAATATTCTTGCTATAGCAGGAGTTTATGATGTGTCTTTTAACCAAACAACAGGTGAGTTTTCCTTTTCAGGTGGAGTGCCAATCCCGGTGGTTAAATTAGTAGGTTCGGCAGTTACAACAGCAGGAGGATTAGTGATGTCAACTTTAGATTTGACAACTTTCACTGTATCTAGTGCTGCATTAATAGATGGTACAGCTCAGTTTGAAGTAGATGGTATTGCTTATGGAGGATTAACTTTCCCAACAGGAACTACCTCTAGCGAAACTGATCTTATACCAGTAACAGCAGGTACTTACAGTACTGTTACTATAAATATTGCTTCTGGAGATTATGTATTTACTGCGGCACCATTATTTCAGTTAGTAAGTTTGACTGGAGATGCAGTTGGTGGCTGGGGAACTGGTTTTGATTTTGATTTAACACCAGTGGATGTAGATAATTATCGCTTAAATGATATTGCATTATTAGCAGCTGATTGTAAATTCCGTAAAGATCATGATTGGGCTACTTCTTGGGGTAGTGATGGTAATGCTCCTACATTCCCAACAGGAACGCCAGGAGGTTCAAATATAACGGTTACTACTGCTGGAACATATGATGCTAAATTAAATACGGCAACAGGAGTATATAGTTTTTCTTTCCCTCAAATTAGTTTAACCGGAGCTGCTGTTGGTGGCTGGGGTGATGGTTTTGATTTTGATTTAACGACTACTGATGGGGTTAATTATTCTCTTGATAATGTGGTTATGACTGCTGGAGGTTGTAAATTCAGAAGAGATCACGCTTGGACTACTTCTTGGGGTGGTGATGCATTTCCTACTGGTAATCCAGGAAACGGAGATATCCAAGCAACTGCAGGAACTTATAATGTTACCTTCAATAACTTAACTAAGGCGTATTTGTTTACAGATGGATTAGGGGTTAATCAATTTGGAAAAGATACTTTCTCTGTATATCCAAACCCAACTACTACTAGTTTCTCAATCAAAGGAAATTTTGAAACAGCACAAGTATACAATGTATCAGGTCAGTTAGTTAAAACATTTGCTTCTTCTGAAAGCAATCAATATTCTATCTCTGATTTAAGTACAGGTCTTTACTTTGTAAAAGTATCTGATGCTAATAACAACTCAAAAACTTTGAAATTAATCAAAGAATAAGTTAGTATAGTTATATGTTTTTTAAAGAGCCACGCTTTTATAGCGTGGCTCTTTTGTATTTTGAGTATACTATTTGTTAAATCCTTTTTTCTATCTTTGACCATTATTTTTTTCCTATGAAAAAACCATCAAAATCAATAGTTGTTAGGATACTAAAGATTAGTGGGATTACTTTTGGTTCTATTCTTTTAGTACTATTTCTTATTCCAATAGTTTTTCCTGGTAAAATTGCTCAAGAAGTAAAAGCTTTTGCCAACAAAAAACTGGATGGTGAGTTGAATTTTAAAGAAGCCAATTTGTCTTTCTTCAATCACTTTCCTTCCTTAACCTTGACACTTACTGATTTTTCGCTTAAAGGTTCTTCCCCCTATAAAAAAGAAACATTGGTATCGGCCAAGGAAGTTTCTTTTGGTATAGATGTGGGCGATTTAGTATTGGATAACAATGTAAATATTGATAAGATATATGTCTCTAATGCTTTTATTAATGTCAAAGTGAATGAAAAAGGAGAAGCCAATTACAATGTATATCTCTCCGATTCCAAAACAACTAAAAAAGACACTACAAGCAATACCGCTCTTCGATTAGAAAAAATTGCTATAGAAAATACCCATTTGGTGTATGATGATAAGTCGACCAATATTCTAATAGATGCCCGAGGGTTTAATTATATTGGGAAAGGCGATTTAAACGAAGCTATTTTTGATTTGTATACAGAGGTCAAAATTGATTCTTTTGATTTTAAATACAATGGCGAGCAATACCTGAAAAACAAAAAGGTAAACGCCGATTTAATTACCAAAATCAACACCAACTCCTTGGCGTTTGTCTTTCAAGAAAACACTTTAAAAATCAACAAACTTCCAGTGGAGTTCAAAGGAAAATTTGACTTCCTAAGCAATGGTTATGATATGGATTTTAATATTAAATCCGAAGACAGCAAGTTGAATGATTTCTTTACCGCTTTGCCACCAAACTTTGTTACTTGGCTAAATAAAACAAAAGTAAAAGGAAGCACGGATTTGTTACTAACCTTAAAAGGAAAATATATAGCTTCCCTAAATCAAAAACCTGATTTTGCTTTTAATATGAAAATCCGTGATGGCTATATTAATTATAATGAGGCACCAATACCAGCGTCAAATATATTCTTGAATTTTGACACTAAAATGCCTTCTCTTGATCCGGAAAGAGTAAAAGTCAATATCGATTCTATTTTCTTTACTATCGATAAAGATTATGTAAAAGCTATAATCAAAACCGAAGGCTTATCAACCCCAAAAATTAATGCTCAAATCAATTCCAAAATAGATTTGGAAACTATGGACAAAGCATTCGGGTTTCAAAATATGGATTTGAAAGGCGTTTTGAAAATGGATATTAAAGCCAATGGGGTTTATGATAAAAAGAACAAAAAGATTCCGGTTACCAGCGGTAAAATTTCTTTATTTAACGGATCTGTTAAAAGTATCTATTTCACAGATCCGATTGAAAAAATCAATCTTTTTGCTACTATTTCAGATGGAGAAGGCTCACTAAAAGATTTAAATATAAATATTACTCCTGCTTCTTTTGTATTTGAAGGGAAACCTATTTATGTCAATGCCAAGCTTCGCAATTTTGAGAACATCAATTATGATATTAAAGCCAAAGGACAACTAAATTTAGCTCGAATCTACAAAGTGTTTTCGCGAAAAGGCATGGATTTAGAAGGATACATTGATGCCGATGTAGCTTTCAAAGGCTCTCAAGAAGATGCTATGAATGGCCATTATGAAAACCTACAAAATAGCGGAACCCTGAAATTGAGAAACATTAAAACAACCACCGACTATTTGCCAAAACCATTCATCATCAAACAAGGAACTTTTGTTTTTAATCAGGACAAAATGAATTTCAATTATTTCGTGGCCAATTATGGTCAGACTGATTTTAAAATGGATGGCTATTTGCAAAATGTTATTGATTATGCTTTAACCGATAGCGCCATACTAAAAGGAAATTTCACCCTTAATTCTGATTATATTAATGTGGATGAATTTATGGCCAATAGCTCTATTACAAGTGTTACTCCTAATTCAGAAAAAACTATAGAAACACAACCCGAAGCTCCCTCAGGCGTTTTAGAAATTCCGGCCAATTTTGATATACAATTCAATGCCATAGCCAATAAAATAAATTTTGAAGGGGTAACTATTGAAAATCTTAAGAGTAATATGAAAATCAATGGTGGAAAACTAGAACTTAAAGATTCTGGTTTTGATATGATTGGTGCTAATGTCAATATGGATGTGGTTTACGGAAGTCAATCTAAGCAAAAAGCCTTCTTTGATTTTAAAGTTTTAGCCAAAAATTTTGATGTAAAACGCGCTTATAACGAAGTAAAATTATTTCACGACATGGTTACCGCTGCAGAAAGTGCCGAAGGAATCGTTTCCCTCAATTATAAAGTGGCTGGTATTTTGGATGAAAACATGAAACCAATTTATCCATCCTTAATTGGTGGCGGAACGCTGTCAGTGAAAAAAGTAAAAATGAAAGGATTTAAATTGTTTGGAGCCGTGAGCAATAAAACAGGAAAAGAAGCCATTAAAAATCCAGATTTGTCTAAAGTAGATATTAAAACCACCATCAAAAACAATATCATCACTATAGAGCGTTTCAAATTCAAAGTGGCTGGTTTCCGACCAAGGATTGAAGGACAAACTAGCTTTGATGGTAATCTGAATATCAAAATGAGGTTGGGATTACCCCCACTGGGGATTATTGGAATTCCGATAAAAATTACGGGTACCCAAGATAATCCAAAAGTAAAATTGGGAAGACAAACCGAAGATTTAAAAGAAACCGAATATGAAGGCGAGGTACCGACTCCTTTGTCAACTGAGCCAAAACAATAAATGTGTCTATGAATAATGCCGTTGCAGGATTTTCAAAATTATCCAAAGAAGAAAAAATCAATTGGATTGCCAATGAATATTTTTCTAACCCCATCGATGCCATTAATACCATAAAACAGTATTGGAACGATGATACCAAATTGCAACAATTGCACGATGAATTCATAGAAAACACCATTACCAATTTTTATTTACCCATGGGAATTGCGCCCAATTTCCTTATCAATGGGAAATATTATTCGATTCCTATGGTTATCGAAGAAAGTTCAGTGATAGCCGCCGCCGCTAAGTCGGCTAAATTTTGGAGCACACGTGGCGGATTTAAAGCTACTGTTTTAAATACCGAAAAAATTGGGCAGGTTCATTTTATTTTTAAAGGGGATTCGGCTAAACTTCAACAGTTTTTCAATACAGTTAAAGCAACTTTATTGGATTCTACAGCAAGTATTACCAAGAACATGCAAAAGCGGGGAGGCGGAATTATTTCTATTGAACTTCGAGATAAAACTTCGGAATTAGCCAATTACTATCAGCTTCATGTCACTTTTGACACCAAAGACAGCATGGGTGCGAATTTCATCAATTCGTGTTTAGAGCAATTAGCGAAAACGTTAAAAGAAGCCGCTCTATTGTATGTTGATTTTGACGAAAATGAAAAAGACATAAACGTAGTGATGAGCATCTTGTCTAACTATGTTCCTAATTGTATTGTTCGTGCCGAAGTTTCGTGTAAAGTAGAAGAGCTTGCTGAAAAGAAAATAGAAAACCCACAAGAGTTTGCGGAGAAGTTTATACAAGCTGTTTGTATAGCCGAGATTGAGCCATTTCGTGCTGTGACACACAACAAAGGGATTATGAATGGAGTTGATTCGGTAGTGTTAGCTACTGGAAATGATTTCAGAGCAGTAGAAGCCGGAGTGCACGCTTTTGCGTCTCGAAATGGAAATTATTCAAGTTTATCACATGCTAAAATTGAAAACGACATCTTCACCTTTTGGATGGAAATTCCGTTGGCATTAGGAACGGTTGGTGGTTTGACTTCGTTACATCCTTTAGTTAAGATGGCTCTTGAAATTCTAGGAAAACCCTCCGCTCAAGAATTGATGCAAATTGTTGCAGTAACTGGTTTGGCACAAAACTTCGCAGCCCTACGTTCGTTAACAACTACAGGTATTCAAGAAGGTCATATGAAAATGCACTTGAATAATATTTTAAATCAATATCAAGCTACTTCTGAAGAGCGAAAAGCCATTGCGGCGTATTTTACAAATCATACAGTTTCTCATGCCTCTGTGGTGGAATTGATTGAGAACTTAAGAAAATAGAACTGAAATTAGTTCCTCTTAAATGAAAAAAACCTTTTACAGCAACGGGAAGTTACTCATCACAGGAGAATATTTGGTGCTTGACGGTGCCAAAGCGTTTGCATTACCTACAAAATTTGGGCAAAATCTAAATATTGAAGAGGGTAATGGGCAAAAAATTCATTGGACGAGTTATGACAGCGATGGGAGTATTTGGTTTGAAGAAACTATTCCGTTTGCTTCGATTATTAATAAAGAGCGATTTGATGATTTGTATACTATTAAAAATACTTTGATTGAAATTTTACATGAAGGCTATCTTTTTAATTCTAATTTTATAACTGAAGCTAATGGTTATGTTGTTACTACCGAATTAACATTTCCCAAAAAGTGGGGTTTAGGCACCTCTTCTACATTAATTAATAATATTGCTCAATGGTTGCAAATAGATGCCTATGAACTGCTAAAAAAGAGTTTTGGAGGTAGTGGTTATGATATTGCTTGTGCCCAAAACAATTCGGGAATTATTTACCAGTTGGTGAATGAAAAACCTCTTATTGAAACCGTAAATTTTCAACCTGTTTTTACAGACAAAATCTTTTTTATTTACTTGAATAAAAAGCAGAATAGTAAAAATGCCATTACCTCTTATTTTGGAAAACACAACTATATTGAAAAATCAATTCCAATAATTGACAGTATTACTAAAAAGATACTAGAAGCAGCTGAACCAAGAGAATTTGCTTTGGCTTTGCAACAACATGAAATCGAGTTAAGTAATGTTTTAGAATTACCAACAGTTAAAGAATTGTTGTTTTCTGATTTTAAAGGTACCTTAAAAAGTCTAGGGGCATGGGGAGGTGACTTTGTGATGAGTATTTCCAAAGAAAACCCAACGGAATATTTCAAGCAAAAAGGTTTTGATACGATTATTCCATATAAAGACATGATATTGGTTTAAATAAAAAACCCTGAAGGATTACTTCAGGGTTTTTTATTTATATCGGAACTAATTTTTAATAAAAATCAGCTCTGTTGTCTTCAATATCGGCATCGTTTTTCAACGCTGGCATGGCTCTTCCTCCATAATTTGCCACTTGTTGTTGAACTTTTAAAGTGTAATCTTTATGGTCTTTTAAAGCAGGTGCTTTAGTAACCGTTTTTGTAGTTATTACATATACACCTGAATTACCTTCAATTGGTTTTGAAATTTGACCTACTTTTGATGAGAAAGCCATACCCACAACTTTTGGTTCGTATCCAGCATTAGGAATGGCTGGGTTATCAATGTTTAAATCCATTGCATTTTGAACAGTAACTTTATTTGAAGCAGCAATAGCCGCCAATGAAGCACCAGTCATTTTAGCTTTGATTTTCTCGGTTTTCTTTTTGTTTTTCAAAATTAACTCTACTTGTGGTCTAGCTTCTTCTACAGACATTAAACCTTTAGGAGTTACTTTTTTCAATTTAGCAATCACGTGACCTACGTTTACTACTTCAAAACGTTTTACATCACCAATGTTTGTTTCCTTATCAAAAGCCCATTTTACAATTTGTCTTTGATTGTTAACTGAACCAAAATTCTCATCTATAGCTTTTACTCTAATAGATGGAGTAACCGTTAAATTCATTTTTTTAGCTAAACTAGCAAAATCGTTTGAAGCAGCATCCATTTCAAATTTCGTAGCTTGAGCATAAATTTTGTCATTGGTTGTTTCAGACGCCTGAATCTTTTGAGCAACAGTTGCCAATTTGATAGCATCTTGCTTGTCTGTTACATTTATAATGTGATAACCAAATTCTGTTTCTACTAACCCGATAGTACCAATTGGACTGTTGAATGCAAAATCATTAAATGGTTTTACCATTTGATTTGGACCAAAGAAACCTAAATCACCACCTTGTTGTGCAGAGGAATCATCAGAGTTAGTCATTGCCAAAATGGCAAACATCCCAGGGTTCGCTTTAGCTTGGGCTAATAAACCATCTGCTTTAGCTTTAGCTTGCTCTTTCGTTCTTTTCTCTTTTTTGTTTGGCACTTTTGTTCCTTCCCAGCTAATTAAGATGTGGCTAGCTTTAACTTTTGCTCCAGCTTTTCTTCCTAATACTTTTGAAATACAATAGTATTTATCTCTCATGTATGGGCCATATACATCTCCTGTAGCCGTTGCAAATAGCGCATCAGCATGTTCTGCAGGCAAGTCTTGTTTGCTTACATATGTAGAATCAAAAGGAACATCAGAATTTAAGTTTACAAATTCAGCATTATCAGCAACTGATTTGAATCCTTGAATTGTATCATTCTTACCATCTTTAAACTCAACATGAGTAGTTAATAGAGAATTTATTTTGTTTTTGATCTCAGCTTCGTCAGCTCCAGATGGTTTATCTTCTATCAAAACATAATCCAATTCACGAGTTTCCTCTGATTTGAATTTTTTCTCTTTAGTTTTCATGTAAGCAACAATTTCATCATCGGTTACTTTTACATCACTGTCTTTAATAGAAGAAAAAGGTACAGATACAAAATCAAAATTCACTTTGTTAGTTTCTGATTCATATTTCAATTTACCTTCTGTTTCAGTAGTATACATAGCTCCTTTAATTAAGGAGTTATAGATTTGATATTTTGCATTAAGCTCAGCATCTTTTTCTTGATCTTTCAGCAATTGAAGGCTTTCAGGGTTTGATTTAAAATAGTCTTTAAATTTGTTTAAATCAAATTTACCTGCGGCATTCAAGAACAATTGGTTTTGACCAATTTGAGGATTAGATTTTAAAACTTCAATGATATGTTTTTCACCAACGCGAATTCCTAATTTTTCAAATTCTGCCGAAAGTAAAGCTATATTTACTTCTTGATTCCAAACTTGGTTAGAAGCTTGAATAGAAGTCATAGTTTGTCCTTGGTTTTGACTATTTTTTTCGGTGTTAGCTACTTTTATTCTAAACTCTTCAAAAGAAATATCTTTTCCGTTTACGGTTCCTACATCTTTAGATAAACTTTTAAAACCTTTAGTAAATAAATCCTGCACCACAAATGCTAATAATGCAAAACCTATAGCAAGTAAAAGTAAACCTGAACGTTTTCTAATTTTTGATAAAACTGCCATTTCTATATATGTTAATTTTTAATTCAGTTTGCGAAAATACAATTATCTGTGAAATAATAATACTCACACAGTTATAATTTCAAATATTTTTTTGATTTTTTTAAGAAATTAATCGATTAAGGTCATTTTAACCAATTCAATTTTTTTATTTGAGGCTTCTTCAATGATGAATTGGTAATTTCCTATGGTGATTTGTTCTCCTTTTTGAGGAATTTCTTTGGAGAAATCAACAATGAATCCGCCTAAAGTGCCATAAGAATCATTTTCTGGAATTTGAAATTTATACACTTCATTAAGATATTCCACATCCAATCGGGTGGAAAACAAATAACTACCATCCTCCAACTGTTTTTCTATCAATGCCTCGTCAGAATCATGTTCATCTTCAATTTCGCCAAAAAGTTCTTCTACTATGTCTTCCATTGTTACGATGCCTGCTGTTCCGCCATATTCATCCAAAACTACGGCAATACTTTTCCGTTTTTTAGTCAATAAATTCATTACATCTTTAATGAAAATGGTCTCAGGCACAAATTCTACAGGAATCATAACCGACTTGATGCTTCTTGGTTTTTTGAATAATTCAAACGAGTGAACATACCCAACAATATCATCCAATGAATTGAAATAAATCAATATTTTAGAATAACCTGTTTCGATGAAAAGATCTCTCAAATCAACTATGGAACTGTGCAAATCAACAGCTACCAATTCGGTTCTTGGCGTCATGATATCACGAGCTTTAACTCCGGAAAATTCTAATGCATTTTGAAAAATTTGAATCTCTGAATCCACACTACCTGCATCATCCATTGAATTAACTTGTTCTGAAATGTAATTGCCTAATTCTACTTTGCTAAACGAAAGATTGATTTGATCGCCTTCGGTTTTAAAGAATTTCTTCAAAATAAAATCAGAAATCCAAATCATAAAAGACGATATGTAATAGAAAAGTTTATAGAAAAAGTAAGCAGGCAGGGCAAAAAACTTAATAAAACTATTGGCATAAATCTGAAAAAACACTTTTGGCAAAAACTCTGAGGTCATCAATACAATTAAAGTGGAAAGAATTGTTTGCAGTAATAAATTGGTTAAATCGGAAAAATTAAACCCAAAATAAGTAAAGTAATGCATCAGCAAATCGCCCATGAAAAAACCATAAACTACCATAGACACATTGTTGCCAACGAGCATAGTAGCAATAAACTTGGATGGTTTTTGAGTAAGCTTAGTTAGGATTTTGGAAATAAAATCGTCTTGCTTTTTTTCTATTTCAAGATAAATTTTATTGGAGGAAACAAAAGCAATTTCCATTCCTGAAAAAAAAGCGGAAAGTATCAAGCATATGATGATTATTCCGATTTCCATGGGTTAAGGTTTTTTATTTCGTTCTTGAAATTTTTTAGCGTAATTCTTTCTAAAAAAAAACATAAACACCGCAACAAGGGTAAAAATTCCCATTATTATGGCTTTGTTAGTATTACCTGCTTGGTACTGATTATAACTTTCAATGGCTACAAGTACTCCGGCAATTAGGTATGCGTATTGGGTAAATCTTAAATAGTTCATAGTTATTCTGATTGGACTTGTCCTGATATTTTTTTGGAGTTTACTTTTTTAAAGTCTTTGCTAAAATCAATGCCTTCTCCAAAAGAAACCCCTTTGGGAGAAGTAAATTTAAACTTTTTTTCAGTAAAAAACCATTCGTTTTTCTGATTGTAATACAGTTGATCTGTTTCTAATACATCTCCGCTTTGATTGGATATTTTAACGCTTCCTTGAAGGTCAATCAAATTGGTCAATTTATGGGAAACAGCATAGTTAGCAACCACAAAAGTTTGCTTGCCATTTTTATCAAATAATGTAAGGTGTATGCCTTTTGGAAATTCAGTAAAAGGAAATTCCATAGTAGCATAATCAAGCATTTTTGGACTGATTAAATTGGCGGTTATTCTTCCTGAATCGGTATATTTTAAATTGATTGAATCGGCATCACCACTAGGTGAGAATTCTGAAATGCCCATTTTTTGTACATCTTTAAAATTGCTTTCACATGCTATAAATGTTAGGCAAAGAAAAATTGCACTAAGTAACGGAAAACTATTTTTAGAATAAAGTGTCATTATTTAGTAGGAAAAACAATGGTTTCATTAATCCAGCATTCAATCTTAATCGATTTTCCATTCATTTTTGCATTGCTAATCTCGGCTGAAGTTAATGATTTTGAAGCTAGATTATCAGACATTTTTTGTACTGTTGTTTTTAAAATAGGTTCAGCAGCTACTGCTTTTTTCATGGTTTCAATAGCTAAATAATAAACGGCTTTCTTTTGAAAATCAGTTTGACCGCATTCTTCAGCGCTGTTGGCATACAATTCACCAAGGAATAAATAGGCTCTTCCCATTTTTGGATTTAAGGATAAAGTTTTGTTAAGTAATTCTTTAGATTTTACTTTGTCATTACTCAATAAACCAGTGGCTAAAGAATAATTTAATTTAGCTTTTTCAATAGGGTCTGTTTCCAAAGTTTCGGCTTCGGTGAAATACTGTATAGCTTCGGTAAATTTTCTTTGCTTTACATAAGCATTAGCTAAATAAAAAGCTGATTTTGAGGTGGCTTTTAATTTGTAATTGGCCTCAGCCATGGTATTGTAAATAGGCAAACCACTACATTTTAGGGTAAAATTAGACAATGCTGAATTTAGCCAACTTATATCGTTTTTATTATTTTCAAATTGTTTTTCATAATAACCTGAAAGTCTGTCGCAACTAGTTAATTCTTTTGCTAAAGCTCGGATGCCTCTTTGAGCGGTTTTGTACTCATTGTTTTTTTCAGGCATTGAGGCAATTAGATTTTCTAATAGCTCATTTACTTGCATATATTTTCCCAAAGCCTTATCAACAGTAATTTTACTGTTTTCTTCTTTATATTTTTCAAAATATAAATTAAAGTAGGTATAAATAGTATTTGCCGAAGTAATGTTTTTAGAAGCTTTGGCAAAACCACTATCGAGCAATCCTAAAATTTCATCTTTTGTACCAATTTTATGGTTGTACAAGGTCATCGCTTTTTGTACTTCAAAATCAGGAATGGTTAACGGAAAGTTCTTGTTGAATTGGTCATACAATTTTAGTTCCTCTCTAACTAATTTTTCTTTTTCTTCTAGAGAAGACTCATTATCTATTTTGTATTCAAGAATAGTAACGCCATCTGAATAAATAGTTTCATTTTCTTTTGGACAATTTTTTCTTACCTCATTCCAACTGTCATAAGATTCAGAAATTTTTTTGGCTTGAATCAAGTCTTGGTATTCTTTAATCTTAGAAGAGCAATCAAACTTTTGAGCATTGGTGGTCATAAAAAATAACACACCAACAATAGAATAAAATGCTTTCATATTTTTGAAGATATTAATCATATTTACGTTTTATAAACCACTCATCGCTTAGAGATAAGCCGATGGATAAATTTACATAATTTTCCTCAACTAAATTATTATATTTTGTTCCTCGTTTGCCTATTTCCAAACCTATATTAAGATTTGAAATACTTCCTCTTAATGGAAATCCTAGACCAATATTGCCAGCAAAATCAGTTATAGATTTATTTTGAATCACCAAACCAGTGTTTTCATAACGAATTCCTCCACGATAAGTTATTCTTTTATAATAATTGGTGAAAGAACTATAATTTGGAATAAAATAACCGCCTAAACTAAAACGAACAGCATCTTCAAAAGTAGCTCCATTAATATCGTTAAAACGATTACTAGACACACTACTGTTGATTAATGTGATTTCACCACCAATCAACCATTTTTTCACCTCACCAAAACCAGAGCCAAAAGAAAGTTTTGAAGGTAACTTAATGGTTGTATCGTCTACATTTACATTTTGACTATCTTGAATACTAATACTTCCAGATAACAATTCTTGAAAGGTTTGAATCGTTCGTGAATTATTTAAACTTAGTTTAGATTCGGGGGTATAATTTAAGCTACTAAAAAAAGACAACTTTTTATTTATTTTTGTTTGGTAAGTAACACCTAAATCAAAATTAAATCCGTTTAAGGTAGAAGAATTTAATTCTCTTGTTCCGTTTTGAATAGGTTCGAATAGATTATTAATTTCTGTTGTTCTGTTATCTGTTTCTATGGTTCCAAAATTATATTGAATATCGGCACCTATATTTATTTTCTTAGTAATTTTATATCCTAATCCAAAAAAAACTTTGTTTACACCGCCAAAGCCTCTATAGTTTGATTTAATCGCGCTAAGCGTATCAAATGGTGCAGTGTCTGATATATTATAAGTTATTTTTCTAATTTTATATCCTACCGAAGAATAGGGAATTAACCCAAATCCAAGACCTAGTTTTCCCAATGGTATCCCTATACCTAAATAGTCAAAAGAAGTTCTTCTCGCTTTATCCGTTTCGGTTTCTGTATTAGATTTTGTTTTAATATAAGTAATACCAACAGCTAAAGAGGTGCGCTTTAAACTGGCAAATTGTGCAGGATTTTGTAAATTCATGTGAATACTATCAGGAAAAACAGAAACCCCTCCCATAGAATGATTTTCAACTGTTCCTTTAAATTTAATATCTCCAATTCCATAAAAAGAATAAGGGGATGCAGTTCCTTCTTGAGCTAATGCAGACAATGAGATAAGTAAACAAATGCTTACTATAATTTTTTTAATCATTTTAGATTGTATTGATATGTTTGGTTCAAACTTTCAAGCAGGAAATTTGAATTGGCAAATATGGTATTTTTTAATCGTTTAGCCAAAAATTCTGAGTCGCCTCCCGTTAAAATTATGATAAATTTAGCGTATTGAGTCTTATACTCATCAATAAACCCATCAATTTCATGAATTACACCATTAATCACTCCAGAATGTATAGATTCTTGTGTTGAATTTCCAATCTTGCTTTCAGGATATTTTGTTTCTAACAAAGGTAATTTTGAAGTAAACTGATGTAATGCTTCATATCGCAATCGTATACCAGGTGAAATAGCTCCTCCTAAATAAGTGTTATTTTCATCTACAAAATCATAAGTAATGCAGGTTCCAACATCAATCACTAGTCTATTTTGATTAGGATATCGCAATACCGCTCCAGCCGACAAAACCATACGATCTACACCAAGCGTTGTTGGTGTAGCATAAGAATTTTTAAAAGGAAATTTACTGTTGTGTGAAATGAAAATAACATCAACTTTATTTTCAAAAAACCTAAAATCATATTCACCCATATTACCAACAGAAGCCACTACTATAGTTTTGATTTTTGAATGCTGTTGCAAAATAAAATGCATCTTAGCAGCAAATTCTTCACTACTAAAAATAATCACCTCTATAAGGGTATCCACTTCAAAGACAGCCGCTTTAATACGAGTATTTCCAACATCAACAGCTAAAAGCATATAAAGGTTTTTGGTGAGGCTAAGGTAAGAATAGTTTTTTTTTATTATTTGTTTTGGATAAATTAAAAATCATCCTATATTTGCACCCGCATTCAGCGAGGTATCTTAGCTCAGTTGGTAGAGCAATGGACTGAAAATCCATGTGTCCCTGGTTCGATTCCTGGAGATACCACCACTATTTTTACAAACCCTTGATAATCAATAGATTGTCGAGGGTTTTTTCTTTTAACTATGTAATTTACTGCGTAATTTCAATAAAAGAAAAAAGGAGCAATTTGCTCCTTATCTCTTAATTTCCAGTCAGTTTCGCTATGTGCTCCGCTGAATACCTTTTTTGATTACCTAATCTTCTAGCTACTTTTACCAACCCTTTACGTTCGTATTTAATAAGTGTCGTTTCGCTTTTGATGTTAAGTAATTCCATAACCATTTTACTGGTCAACATTTGTTTCATGCAAGAATTTACTTGTATTGGTAAGCTTCTTTTATTTTTAAATCCGACTAAAACATCCACTTTCGCACCATCGGGAGCACTATTGCCATTTTCAGAATAACTTACCTGTAGTCTTACTTGCAGCAACTTATGCAAAGATACTATTTTATTTCCATGGTGTCAAGTTGATATATAACAAAAAACACCGTTTTATTTCAAAACGGTGTCTTTTTTCTTATCGAATATGTTTTTTTTGTTTTTATTTAAAATGGTTCTTTTTTAATAGTTGCGTTACCGCCATAAAGTTTTACCAAATGAATTAAAGCTTTTTCGATTCTAGCACTTATTCCATCGTTATAATAAGCCTTGGTTAAACTAACATTAAAAGAAGGGTGGTTATCTACTTTATAATATGTATCTACTGGTGTTTTTTGATAAAATAATTTACCTTGTTTGGTATAAATAATGAAATTACACCCATTGGCACTACATTTTGTTTCTATTTTTACTATATCCTCTATTTTTACTTTCCAATTAAGTGCTGTTCTATTTTCCTCAATTTGAGTATTTATTGACCAATAGTGATGCAAATATCCGTCTTCAAACCAAAAATCTTCATCAACACCTTTACTGCTCCTATACTCGTGAATTTTTTCACTAATCCAATCTTGGGTTTCTACTTTAGTTTGTCCAATGCAATTAAGTGATAATAATGTGATACATATAATTACTAGTTTTTTCATTGTGGTTTAAATTTTTTAAATTGATATCCCTAAAGTTTTCTTAACCTTTTGTACCGTCCCTAGGCTTACGTTACATCTGCTTTTTATATCTCGCAACGGCTTACCCATCTTTAAGAACTTTGCAACATCACGGTATTTTGCTAAAACCTCAGCGTCAGATTCAACCGAACCTTTAACACGCCCTGTATATATTCCTTTTGCTTTCGCTACCGCTATACCTTCTCGTTGTCTTTCTAATAACGTTTCACGCTCCATTTGAGCCACATTAGCCATAACACTTATAATTAGGTTGAAAGTTGGGTTAACCTTACCTAAGGTCATTGACTCCAACCCAAGGTTGTCAACTCTTAAAGTCACTCCTTTACTGTTAAAATACTCTAGGGTGTTAATTATATCATGCAAGTTTCTACCTAATCTGTCTACAGACGACACCACCACAAACGTTATCACACCACTTTCAATCTGGGCAATTAATTCTTTTGCACTTTTACGGTCAGCAAACGCTACGCTGCCGCTGATTACATCTTGAAATAAAATTTCATCTTCATTTTTCTTGATTGTTTGCCTGTCTAACTTTTGGCTCTGGCTGGAAATTCTAACGTACCTCGATTTCATATCTTTGTTATTTACTCTTCAAAGGTACAAAATACTTTTCACATGTACTACGTTTAGGGTGGTTATTTTTAGCACACTGTCAACGCCTATTTTGTGTTGCGGTTCTTGGTGTCGCTATACTATGGTACGACTATAGTCTATATTTAGTATAGTGTTATAAATCCATAACATAATTTATTACCTCGACTGTCATTTCTAATTTAAAACCTTTAGACGTTAGAATATCTATGTTGTTAAGCAAAAGTTTAAATTGTCGTTTAGTTACTATTACTTTCATTTAGTCCATCTTTTTTTAAATTGTTTCCCATTATATCCCAGTCTTCATTTACTAAACCTTCCTTAGCCACGTAAAACAAAACCGCCTTAAACTGGTCGTAAATCTTTACATCAACTCTATCATAACTAAAATAATCTTTAATATCGCTAACTACTTCATCATGTAGTTTTTTATTACCGATTTGCAAGACAAAATGGTTATGATAGCCATTTCGCTGCGAAAAAGGCTCTGACGTAAAAAACAATCTAATACCAGTATCAGCACCATATTTTTTTTCCAACATTTCATATAGCCCGCTCATCTGCCTGTAACAACTATTTTTATTGCGTTCTAGCTTGTATGCTACTGTGAACATATAATTCCAATCTAAATACCACAATCTTGTGGGTAAGCTCTCTCTATCCATTAAACCATTAATCAAATTTTTCATTGATTGGTTTTGCATCCTTAAAACCTTATTCTCATCGAACATTATTTCACTATCGAAATATTTAATGTGCTCAATTGGGAAAATCCTCTTTCTTCCTTTCATTCTAGTTTCTTCAAACAATTCTTCATTTTTTGCGTAGAACCTGTATATTGTGCTTTTACTTGTTTTTGTACTCACAATAAAACCTTTTAAATCCTCATAATTAATCATTTTTAATCTTTTAGTATCTCGTTATAACTAGATACAAGAAGTCCATACAAGGGGCTTAAACAAGTATCTGTTTACAATAAATACTAACGAATTTCCAAAAGTGTAGCGTTTTGGGACATTATTTTAAAAATATTTTTTTTGAGCATCTAGTTTAATGTTTCAAAGTGACACACATAATATTATGCTCCAGCTCTAGTGCGAAAATTCGCTTAACACATCATAGGATATGGTGCGTTGATATGGTGTATATTCATTGTAAGTCGGGTAACTAAAACTAAAAACCTCGCCTTTTACAAAGAAAAAGCCCAGAGAGGAGGGGTTCTGATGCCACCCGCCCCGTCTGGACTTGTTCAAATGCCTTACTTTACGTGCTTATTAAGCTACAATAGGGAACATTAAAAAGGAATTTGAAATCAAAAAACACTTGATTTATACTTAATAAAATTTACATTTTTCTGATAATAGTAAAAACTCTAGCCGTCTTTTTATCAGAACTATATATAGTTAAATTATTAAAATCAAAATCAATAACTACAGTCTTTGAATAATAACTAAACTCCAATTTGTCCTTATC
>CANJDA010000027.1 GCA_947472705.1 Flavobacteriaceae bacterium | reverse complement strand
GAACTAATGATATATTGGATACCAATGGCAATAGTTAAGAAACCAACAATTCTAGAAATGGCAACAATACCAGCTGCGCCTAATATTTTGGCTAAATAATGAGCACTTTTTAGAATAATAAAAATCAATATTGATACCGATAATATAGCTAAACAAGATAGAATCAATTCATCCGCTTTATTATGTTCTTGATAAAATGCAATAAGTAATGATATCGAGCCAGGACCAGCAAGCATTGGCATAGCCAAAGGAGTTAAAGCAATTGAATTTCGCATGCTAATGTCTTCTTCCACTTTCTTGTCTATTCCTTTACTTTTACTAAATCTTCCATTCAATAATGAAAAACCTGAACTGGCAATGATAATTCCACCAGCAATTCGAAGCGCCGTAATGGTAATGCCAAAAAATGTCAGCACATATTGCCCAACAAAAAATGAAATCATCATTACAATGAACACATTAAATCCTGTTAGTAATGAGACCCTGTTGCGTTCTTTTTGAGTGTAATCTTGAGTAAGGCCTACAAAAATTGGCACAGTCCCAATTGGGTTTAAAACTGAGAACAAAGCACCAAATAGTAAAAAATAAAGCTCCATCGTTTTTTTGGGCAAAGATAAATCTTGAATCTATTCTGGCATATTAAATAGAAGTTAAATAAATAGACTAGATTATAAAGTTACCATTATCTTTGACACATAGAAATGAAATCAATGAAAAATAAAAAAACTTTGGTACTGGGCGCTACCACAAAACCGGAACGTTATGCTAATATTGCCATCAATAAATTAGTTGAAAAAGGACATTCAGTATTAGCCATTGGACAAAATACAGGAGAAGTGGCAGGAGTTAAAATTTACACCAAAAATATCCCTTTGAAAAATATAGATACGGTGACTTTATATCTAAATCCTTTGCGCCAAAGAGATTACTATAATTACATCATAGAAACCAAACCCAAACGTGTCATCTTCAATCCAGGAACCGAGAATCCAGAGTTTTATCAATTACTACAAGGCAACGGAATAAAAGTTGAGGTGGCTTGTACTTTGGTTTTATTGGCTACAAATCAATACTAATAGCGGGTATTTTCTGTGGCAGGTTTGCTAATTAATAGTAATCCGATAAAAGTTATCAAACCGTTAACGATAATCAATTCGTTGTCAAAAGTATAATCGCCAAAAAGCGCTACAGAGTACTTGCTAATAAAGAAACAAATAGCAGGTGAAATCAAGCAAATAAAAGGAACCAATTTGTCGTGAACCGTTTTCGATTTCATAAACAATCCAAAGGCATATAATCCTAAAAGTGGTCCATAAGTATAAGAGGCAATTTTGAAAATCATTTTCACTACCGAGGCATCGTTTACAGCATTAAATATTACAATTACTAAAAACATAAGAAACGAAAAGGCTATATGAACAAAATGTCGGGTTCTAACCACATTGGGTTTGTTCTGATTTTCGGTTTTATCCATGCCTAAAAAATCGACACAAAACGAAGTCGTTAGGGCTGTTAATGCGGAGTCTGTGGTTGCAAAAGTAGCGGCTGTGAGGCCTAAAAGAAAAACTACAGCAGGTACAATGCCTAATGATTTTAGCGCAATTTCGGGAAAAAGGAAATCAGTTCGAGCAACATCATCAACCATAGGTACTTGTATACCATTTTTTTTAGCAAACATATAAAGCAAAGCGCCAACGCTTAGGAAAAAGATATTGATGATAACAAAAATACCGGTAAAAGTGAACATATTTTTTTGAGCTTCGCCTATGTTCTTGCAGCTTAAATTCTTTTGCATTAAATCTTGGTCAAGACCTACCATAGCAATGGTGACAAAGATTCCACCCAGAATTTGTTTCCAAAAATAATTGCCTTTTAAATAATCTTCAAAGAAGAAAATTTTGGAATAATTACTTTGTTTCACCGCATCAAAAGCCTGAAAAAAGGAAAAATCTAAACTATGGCAAATAAAAAAAATGGTCAGAAAAACAGAAGAAACTAAGAAAAAAGTTTGCAAACTATCGGTAATAATAATAGTTTTTAGCCCACCTCTATAAGTATAAGCAAAAATTAGTCCGAGAGATATTAATACCGTTAATGCAAATGGGACATGAAACGAATCAAACACATAGCGTTGTAAAACAATCACCACCAAATACAAGCGAAAGGCAGAGCCAATAGTTCGGCTAATTAGGAAAATAGTTGCAGCAGTTTTATAACTCACAATACCCAATCGCTGCTCAATATAACCATAAATTGAAGTCAAATTCATGCGATAATATAGAGGGAGTAGTACTTTGGCAATGATTAAAAAACCAATCGCATTACCAAGTACAAATTGGAAATATTTGAACTGCAAATCAGGGTTTCCAACCTCGCCAGGAACCGATATAAAAGTTACTCCAGAAAGTGCTGTACCTATCATCCCGAAGGCCACCAAATACCATTTTGAGTTTTTATTGGCTTTGAAAAAGGTGTCGTTATCAGCACTTTTCTTGCTAACCAAATTGGAAATTAAAATTAATAAACCAAAATAAATTACGATGATTATTAAAATAGTTGTTGGTGACATAAGGTTTGTTTTAATGGAAGCCAAAATACAAAAATTAATGTGTCAATTTGAAAATTTGAAAATGAGTTAATAATTTAATTTTCAAATTTTCAAATTGATTAATTTTCAAATTACCTACTTTTGCCTCATGGAATTTTCATCAAAATTACTCGAAAAGGCAGTAAACGAAATGGCACAATTACCCGGAATTGGAAAGCGAACCGCTTTGCGATTGGTATTGCATTTACTTAAACAACCAGCTGAGCAAACCCAATTTTTATCAAATGCGCTAACCACTATGCGAGAAGAAATTAAATTTTGCAAAGTTTGTCATAACATTTCAGATGTTGATGTTTGTGAAATTTGTAATAATCCTAAGAGAAATCATAAGGTAATATGTGTAGTTGAAGATGTTCGCGATGTTATGGCTATCGAAAACACCAATCAGTTTAAAGGAATTTACCATGTTTTAGGAGGAAAAATTTCTCCTATTGATGGGGTAGGCCCGAATCAATTAAACATTAACTCTTTGGTTCAAAAAGTAAAACTTGGTGAAATAGAAGAATTAATTTTTGCGCTTAGCTCAACCATGGAAGGGGATACAACCAATTTTTACATTTACAAACAAATTAATGAATGCAACATTAAAACATCAACAATAGCCAGAGGAATTGCAGTAGGTGATGAGTTAGAATATGCTGATGAAGTCACTTTAGGAAGAAGCATTTTAAACCGTATCCCATTTGAAAATTCTCTTAAAAATAATTAAGTGATTAATAACAAACTTGATTTTTGTATTTAGATTTGAAAAATCTATCTTTGTTTGCTAAAATTTTAAAAAATGAATAAATCCGTTATAGGACTGCTACTATTAATTTTGTTGGTTTTTACAGCTTGTGTCCCATTAAATGATATAATATATTTACAAGACAATGGGAAAAATGCAAATGAGGCGGTTACAAAATCAGAACTAAAACCTTATCGATTACAAACCAATGATAATTTGATGATTACTATTAAAGCCATTGATCCAAAATCGGTTGAAATATTCAATAATTCAAGCACTGAAAGTTCGTCAAGTGTGATTTCAGATCAAGCAGGATATTACAATGGATACACCATAGATGATCATGGTAATATAAGAATGCCAATACTTGGTGAAATTAATGTTTTAGGCTTCACTACCGATGAGGTTCGAATAAAAATAGAAAAGCAGCTCAATGATCTTTATTTCAAATCAGAAGCAGGTATTTTTGTTACGGTAAAATTAGCGGGCTTTAGATATACAATTAATGGCGAAGTATTTAATACAGGAACAAAAGTATTATACCAAGACAAAGTGAATATAATGGAAGCTATTGCTAATTCTGGCGATATATTAATTACTGGTAACAGAAAAGATGTTAAAGTAATACGAAGATTTCCGCAAGGAAGTGAGACTTTTAGTATTGATTTAACCAATAGTAATGCCGTAAATTCACCTTGTTATTATTTACAGCCCAATGATTATATTTATATAAAACCTCTGAAGCAAAAAACATGGGGAACTGGAAAAACAGGGATAGAGTCCTTATCGACCATTATTACCATTTTGTCATTAGCCACTACCACCTTTTTATTACTTAAATAAAAACATTCAATTTCATGCTTGATATAAAAGATTTTAATTTTTTTGACAACAAAAACAACTTTGATTTTAAAGGCTTTTTGATTAAGACTACTAGCTTTTGGAGATGGTTTATTGTTGGATTGATTGTTGCTTTTGCAATTGCTCACCAAGTAAATGTTAGAAAGCAAAAAATTTACGGAATTGAAACTACTATAGCAGTTAAAGAAGAAAACAACCCACTTTTCACATCAACTACTAGCTTGGTTTTTAATTGGGGAGGAACGTCCGATAAGGTTCAGATGATTTCCACTACATTAAGATCTAGGTCGCATAATGAATTGGTTGTAGATCAATTACAGTTTTATATTGATTACTTAAAACAAACTAAATATTTTTTGCAAGACGTTTATGGACAAACACCTTTTAAAATTGTTTTGGATAAAAATAGAAATCAATTATATGGTCGTTTTATAGGGGTTAAAATGCTTTCCAGAAATAGATATCAAATTAGGATACCATTTCAAACAAACAGTCAGAATCTTATCAACTATAACACAAATCAAATGTCTACCATTAATGTAGGAATTGGTGAAGTAGTTAGAACTTTTAATGTAGGGGAAGATGTTAATCTTCCTTATCTTCATTGGCGCTTGGAATTAGCAGATTTATCTAAGATGAATACAAGTGATGAAATCCTTATACGATTCAATTCCTTTGACGAGACTGTTGGAAGATGTCAAGGAATAAGGGTTTCTGTAGACGAAAAAGCAGCCTCTATCCTCAAATTAGGAATGGAAGGGACCAATAAAAACAGAATGGTTGATTATTTAAATGCCACTGTTGATTGTCTTATAAATAGACAATTAGAAAACAAAAATAAATTTGCCGAAAACACTATTAATTTTATCGATAAGACCTTGATAAAAATGGAACAAGAGTTAAAAAACTCTGGCAATGACTTAAAAGATTTCAGTAAGAACTATAGTGTAATAGACATTGAAGATAAAGGTGCTGGTTTTAAACAACAATTAATGAATTTTGATTTTAAGAAAAATGAAGTTGAACAAAAAATCAATTACCTTAATTCTTTAAAAACCTATTTAAAAAACAGTGTCGATTTTTCTAAACTCCCTGCTCCAACTGTGGCCGGGATTGAAGAACCTAATATTATTAACAATGTTTCTAAATTAATTGAACTCTCTATTCAACGTTCAGAATTGTTATATTCTGCCAAAGGCCCAATTTTTTTCGAAAGGATAGATAATGAAATTAATTCGGTTAAAAAAGTATTACTCGAAAACGCAAATTCACTAAAAAATGTATTGCAGTTTGACTTGAACATTTATAACGATAAACTCAGAGCATTAGACAGTGAAATTAAAAAAATGCCCGAAACAAATCAGGCCTATTATGGTATTTTAAGAAAGTATGATTTAAGTAATGGTATCTATAACACTTTTTTACAAAAAAAGAGCGAAGCTTCTATTGTTAAAGCCTCTAACCTTTCCGATATTCAATTTATTGATCCAGCAAAAGATGTAGGGGGGGGCTTATTAGGACCTAGAACAAGTGTGAATTATGTGTTGGCCTTTTTTGCTGGAATTTTGATACCGCTTATTTTGGTGTTTTTCATATTTTTCATTAACAATACCATTCAAAACATTGCTGATATTTCTAATTTAACACAACTACCACTTTTAGGAATTGTTGGTATTAAGTATTCCGATTCTAATTTGTCTGTATTGGAAAGACCAAAATCAGCATTGTCAGAATCCTTCAGGGCAATTCGATCTTCTTTACAGTTTATCTATAAAAAACAAAGTGTCGAAGGCACAAAAACATTAATGGTGACATCATCTGTCAGTGGAGAAGGTAAAACATTTTGTTCTATCAATATCGCAACAGTATTTGCATTAAGTGAAAAGAAAACCATTATACTTGGACTTGATTTAAGAAAACCTAAAATTTTTGATGATTTTAATATCAAAAACGATTTAGGTGTTGTTAACTATTTAATAGGTCAAAAAACTATTGAGGAGGTTATTCAAAAAACACATGTTCCTTATTTAGATGTTATTACATCTGGACCTATACCTCCTAATCCTTCTGAGCTTATTTTGGGCGAAAGCATGAAAGAAATGATAACAGAGCTTAAGAAAAATTATGATTACATAGTTCTAGATACACCTCCAGTAGGGCTAGTTTCTGATGCTCTTGAATTAGCACAATTTAGCGATGTTACTTTATATATTGTTCGTCAAAATTTTACCAAAAAAGAAATGCTAACCTTATTAAATAATAGGGCAAAAAGGGGAGAATTAAATAATATCAGTATCGTTTTCAATGGATATGAAAACAAAGCCAAATATGGAGTAGGATATGGTTACGGTTATGGCTATGGTTATAGTTATGGCTATGGATATGGTAGTGGTTATCACGATGATGAAGAGCCTAGAGGTTTTTTTCCAAAATTATATTATAGACTTTTCAAAAAGAAAAAATAATGGCAAATAAGATTGCTTCTATACTTATTACGGGTGGTGCTGGATTTATTGGCTCAAACCTATGTGAATAT
Source organism: Flavobacteriaceae bacterium (assembly GCA_947472705.1). Lineage (GTDB taxonomy): Bacteria > Bacteroidota > Bacteroidia > Flavobacteriales > Flavobacteriaceae > Flavobacterium. The sequence continues at coordinate 10,963 of CANJDA010000027.1, read as the reverse complement.
TTTTTAGAGAAAAATTATAAAGTCACTTGCCTTGATAATTTTGCAACTGGACATAAGTATAATGTTGAGCCTTTCTTGCCTCATCCCAATTTTAATTTGATTGAAGGCGATATTTGCAATCCTGAAACTTGTGCTAACGCAGTTAAAAATATAGATTATGTTTTGCATCAAGCTGCTTTAGGTTCAGTGCCACGTTCTATAAATGATCCTTTTACGACCAATGAAGTAAACATAACTGGTTTTCTGAACATGCTAATTGCCTCTCGAGATGCTGGTGTGAAAAGATTTGTTTATGCAGCTAGTTCTTCAACCTATGGTGATTCAGAAAGTTTACCCAAGATTGAAGATACAATTGGGAAACCACTTTCACCTTATGCCATTACCAAATATGTAAACGAATTATATGCTGAAATTTTTAGTAAAACCTATGGCATGGAAACCATTGGGTTGCGCTATTTCAATGTTTTTGGAAGACGTCAAGATCCTAACGGAGCATATGCCGCAGTCATTCCGAAATTTGTAATGCAGCTGATGCAACACCAAAGCCCAGTAATAAATGGAGATGGCAATTATTCAAGAGACTTTACTTATATTGATAATGTGGTTCAAATGAATGAATTGGCAATGCTTACCAACAACGCTTCGGCGGTTAATACCGTTTACAACACAGCTTTTGGTGATCGTACAACATTGAACGAAATGGTAAAATATTTAAAACTCTATCTTACTGAATTTGATTCTAAAATAAGTGAAATACCCATAATTCATGGACCTAATCGAGCGGGTGATATTCCACATTCGTTAGCAAGTATTGAAAAAGCTAAACAATTACTTAATTATAATCCTCGATATTCATTTCAGGAAGGCTTAAAAGAAGCTGTAAAATGGTATTGGGAAAATTTGAAATAAAAAATGAATATTACAAACATTTGTTGTATTGGTGCTGGTTATGTTGGTGGCCCAACTATGGCAATTATAGCTGAAAAATGCCCACATATAAAAGTAACTGTGGTCGATTTAAATGAAAAAAGAATTGCAGCTTGGAATGATAAAGACATCAACAATATTCCTATTTATGAACCTGGCTTACATGAAATTGTAGCCAATACTAGAGGAAAAAATTTATTTTTTTCTACCGAAGTTGAAAAAGCAATTGATGATGCTGAATTGATATTTATATCAGTAAATACACCAACCAAAACTTATGGCAGTGGCAAAGGAATGGCTGCTGATTTAAAATATATTGAATTGTGTGCCCGACAAATTGCTAAAGTAGCGAAGTCGGATAAAATTATAGTTGAAAAATCAACTTTACCTGTCAGAACTGCTGAAACATTAAAGTCAATATTAAATAACACTGGGAATGGAGTACAATTCCAAATTTTATCCAATCCAGAATTTTTGGCAGAAGGAACTGCAGTTTCCGATTTATTAAATCCAGATAGAGTACTCATAGGTGGTGATACCAATCCTAATGGACAAAAAGCTATTGAAGCTTTGGTTGATGTTTATGCCAATTGGGTTCCTAAAGAACGCATATTAAAAACAAACGTATGGTCTTCGGAATTATCTAAATTAACAGCGAATGCCTTTTTAGCCCAAAGAGTTTCCTCTATAAATGCGATATCTGAATTATGTGAAAAAACAGAAGCCAATGTGAGTGAAGTATCTAAAGCTATAGGTATGGATAGCCGCATCGGGTCCAAATTTCTTAAAGCTTCCGTTGGTTTTGGTGGTTCTTGCTTTCAAAAAGATATTTTGAATTTAGTTTACATCTGCAAAGCTTTTGGATTAAATGAGGTGGCTGACTATTGGGAACAAGTTATCATAATGAATGATCACCAAAAAAGAAGATTCTCCAAAAATATAGTGCAAACACTTTACAACACTGTTTCTGGTAAAAAAATCACTTTTTTAGGATGGGCTTTTAAGAAAGATACTAATGATACTAGAGAATCAGCAGCTATTTATGTAGCAGATGATTTAATTAATGAACAAGGGAATATTGCTTTATTTGACCCTAAAGTGTCACATCAACAAGCACTATCAGATTTAAATTACCTTGAGACAAGAAGTGCTTCCGAAAATGAAAAATATACGGAAACATTTAATAATCCATACGAAGCTTGTAAAGATGCCCATGCTATTGCTGTTTTAACGGAATGGGATGAGTTTAAAGACTATGATTGGCAAAAAATTTATGACAATATGATGAAACCAGCCTTTGTTTTTGATGGGAGAAATTTATTAGACGCTAATAAAATGAGAAAAATAGGGTTTGTTTATCAGTCAATTGGCGCTAAATAAACTACATTTGCAAACTTTAATTTTAGATTTTTCTAAAGCACAATATGAATTCAAAAATTGCAATAATAGGACTTGGATATGTAGGATTGCCACTAGCAAGATTATTCGCTACCCAATATTCAGTCGTTGGATTTGATATCAATCAAAACCGTATAGCTGAATTAAACTCGGGTCATGATGCTACACTCGAAATTGACGAACAAACACTAAAAGCTGTTTTAGTGAATTCAGTTTCAGCTGAAAAAGGACTTTTCTGTAGTAGTAATCTAGAAGATATAAAAAATTGTAGTTATTATATTGTTACGGTACCAACTCCAGTGGACAAAAATAATCGTCCCGATTTAACTCCTTTGTACAAGTCAAGTGAAACAGTTGGGAAAGTATTGAAAAAAGGTGATATCGTAATTTATGAATCAACTGTATATCCTGGCGTTACCGAAGAAGAATGTATTCCTGTTTTGGAAAGAGTAAGCGGATTAAAATTCAATGTTGATTTCTTTGCTGGCTATTCACCAGAAAGAATTAATCCTGGAGATAAAGAACATACAGTTGAGAAAATATTAAAAGTAACATCAGGTTCTACTCCCGAAATTGGCCAAAAAGTTAACGATTTGTATAAATCAGTTATCACAGCTGGTACACATTTAGCACCAAGTATAAAAGTAGCAGAGGCAGCCAAAGTAATAGAAAATTCGCAGCGTGATATTAATATTGCCTTTGTAAATGAATTGGCTAAAATTTTCAATTTATTAGAAATTGATACTCATGCTGTTCTAGAAGCCGCAGGTACTAAATGGAATTTTCTACCATTTAAACCAGGTTTAGTGGGCGGACATTGCATCGGTGTTGATCCTTATTATTTGGCACAAAAAGCTCAGGAAAAAGGCTATCATCCCGAAATCATTTTAGCAGGAAGACGCCTTAATGATAGTATGGGTGAATATGTAGCTTCACAAGTTGTCAAGCTGATGATTAAAAAAGGGATAGCTATCAACGGAGCTAAGTTGTTGATGTTAGGTTTTACTTTTAAAGAAAATTGTCCAGATGTTCGCAATACCAAAATAGTGGATGTGGTAACTGCTTTGACAGATTATGGAATGGAAGTAACCATATTTGATCCTTGGGCAAAACCCGAAGAAGTGTGGCATGAATACAAATTAAAGACAACTAATCAATTACCAAATAGCACCTATGATGCTTTGGTTCTTGGTGTTGCCCATGCAGCATTTGAAACGCTTGATTTTCCAAAATTGAAAAAAGTGAATAGCGTTTTATTTGATGTAAAAGGAGTTTTAAAAGAAAAAGCAGACGGGAAATTGTAAAATGACAAAGATATTAATTACAGGAGGTGCCGGTTTTATTGGATCACACGTTGTCAGACGTTTTGTAACGAAATACTCAATGTATCAAATCTATAATTTAGATGCATTAACCTATGCCGGAAACCTTGAGAATATTGCAGATATTGAGGATTCCTCTAACTATATTTTTGTAAAAGGAGATATTACAGATGCTGACTTTATCAATGATTTATTTCAAAAAAATCAATTTGATGGAGTAGTGCATCTAGCTGCTGAATCGCATGTCGACCGTTCCATTACTGACCCATTAGCGTTTGTAAAAACCAACGTTATTGGAACCATGAATTTGCTTAATGCTGCAAAAAATATTTGGAAAGACAACTTTGAAGGAAAACGTTTTTATCATATTTCAACCGATGAAGTATATGGTAGTTTAGGAGCTACAGGCTTGTTCACCGAATCAACTCCGTATGACCCTAATTCTCCCTATTCAGCATCTAAAGCAAGTTCAGATCATTTTGTCCGTGCTTATGGAGAAACCTATGGATTACCCTATGTTATTACGAATTGTTCCAATAATTACGGACCGAATCACTTTCCGGAAAAGTTAATTCCGCTTTTTATCAATAACATTATCAATAACAAACCGCTGCCAGTTTATGGCGATGGAAAATTTACTCGCGATTGGTTATTTGTAGAAGATCATGCTGTGGCTATTGATTTGGTTTTTCACAAAGGACAAAATCACGAAACCTACAACATTGGAGGTTTCAACGAATGGCAAAATATAGACTTGGTAAAATTACTTTGCCAACAAATGGATAAAAAATTAGGTCGTAATGAAGGGGAATCTGCCAAACTGATTACCTACGTCAAAGACAGACCTGGGCATGATTTGCGATATGCAATAGATGCATCTAAAATAAATAAAGAGTTAGGATGGAAACCATCGGTAACTTTTGAACAAGGATTAGAAAAAACTATCGATTGGTATTTGACTAACGAAGACTGGTTAAAAAATGTGACTTCGGGTGAATACCAAAACTATTACGACAAACAATACCATTAGAATGACAAAATCATCTGTAAACCAACTTTGGATTGAAACGGCAATCGAAGCAGCTATAGAAGCCGGTGCCGTTATCATGAAGATTTATAAAAATGAAATCGAAGTGGTTTTCAAAGACGATGAATCACCCTTAACATTGGCTGACCAACAAGCCAATGCTTGTATAGAAAATAAACTAAAACCTTTCGGCATTCCTATAATTAGCGAAGAAACAAAACAACTTCCTTACGAAATTCGTAAAAACTGGAATACTTGCTGGATAGTAGATCCGCTTGACGGCACTAAAGAATTTATCAAAAAAAATGATGAGTTTACCGTTAATATTGCTTTGATTGAAAATGGAAAGCCTAAGTTCGGAGTGATTTTTGCCCCAGCCTTAAACGAATTTTATTATGGATTGGTTGATGAAAATGTTGCCTATAAAACAATTACGACAACCGAAACAACAGCAGCTAATGTTATCAATAACAGTGTCCAAATTTTTCCTAATAAAGATAAAAATGTTTTACGTGTAGTGGGAAGTCGTTCGCACATGAATGAGGAAACAACAACTTTCATGAATCAATTAGAACAAAAATCAGGAAAAAAAGTAAGCATCATTTCCAAAGGAAGCTCACTGAAATTGTGCTTGGTGGCTGAAGGTGCAGCTGATGTATATCCTAGATTTGCACCAACAATGGAGTGGGATATTGCTGCTGGACATGCAATTTGCAATGCTGTTGGATTAAAAGTAGTACAACAAAATTCAAAGGATGAATTACAATACAATAAAGAAAATTTACTAAACCCTTATTTTTCTATAACCAATGATTGACAAATCGCATAAGCGCCATGTTGCCAAAGCCATCACTTGGCGAGTAATTGGAACCATTGACACCATGTTATTGGCTTGGTTGATTTCTGGAAATCCAATGACTGGTTTCAAAATTGGGATGACTGAATTTGCCACCAAGTTCTTTTTGTATTATTTGCATGAAAGAGTTTGGTTTAAAATTAATTTATCCAAAGATGGTGTTTTAAGAGAAAGCAAAAAACGCCATTTTGCCAAAACCGTTACATGGCGATTAGTGGGTTCTATGGACACTATGTTAGTGGCATGGTTTATTTCAGGCAATCCGTTTATTGGATTAAAAGTTGGTTTGGCCGAAATAAGTACTAAAATGATTTTGTATTACATACACGAACGCGTTTGGTATCGTAGTAAATTTGGCTTGACAAAAACAGAAGAAACTATAAAAGTTGAGAATGAGTAGTAATATTACACAACAAAACTATTCGGTTACCCGAGATGCTAGAAATAAGTTGAACCAGCATCCATCAATGGTGCTTTGGTTTACAGGACTTTCAGGATCAGGAAAATCAACCATTGCTGAAGCAGTAGAGAAAGTGCTTTTTCAAATGAATCTCAGAACGTATACCTTAGATGGTGATAATTTAAGAGGTGGTATAAACTCGGGATTAGGTTTTACTGAAACGGATCGAAATGAAAACCTTCGTCGAACAGCTGAAATAGCAAAATTATTTGTTGATGCTGGGATGATAACTGTAGCTGCTTTTGTATCGCCATTAGAAAAAGACAGAAAAATGGTGAAAGAAATCATTGGCGAAAATGATTTTGTAGAAATTTTTGTAGATACTTCTCTTGAAGAATGTGAGCGTCGAGATGTCAAAGGATTGTACCAAAAAGCCCGAAAAGGACTGATTCCCAACTTCACAGGAATAGATTCACCTTATGAAAGTCCAACAAATCCAGATATTTGGATTAAAACTGATAATGAAAGCATAACAATTGCCGTTGAAAAAGTTGTTACTTTTGTCAAGCAAAAAATAGAAACCTATAAAAATGAGTAAGTTTTATTTAAATTATTTAGACGAGTTAGAGTCGGAAGCCATCTTCATTTTACGTGAAGTATGGGCGCAATTTCAAAATCCCGTAATCCTTTTTTCGGGAGGGAAAGATTCTATAGTGGTGGCTCATTTAGCCAAAAAAGCCTTCTATCCGTCTAAAATTCCGTTTGCCTTAATGCATATTGATACCGGACACAATTTCCCGGAAACGATACAATTCAGAGATGATTTGATTGCTGAATTGGGCGCTACTTTATTGGTGGGTTCTGTTCAGGAGTCTATTGATACTGGTAGAGTTTTAGAAGAAAGAGGTAAAAATGCTAATAGAAATGCGTTACAAACTACAACACTTCTAGATGCAATCGAAAGTCACAAAATTGATTGTGCTATTGGTGGCGGACGTCGTGATGAAGAAAAAGCCAGAGCCAAAGAACGTTTCTTTTCGCATAGAGATGATTTTGGCCAATGGGATCCCAAAAACCAAAGACCGGAATTGTGGAATTTGCTAAACGGAAAATACTTTGAAGGCGAGCACTTCAGAGCATTCCCAATCAGTAACTGGACAGAAATGGATGTTTGGAACTACATTAAAAGAGAAAACATTGCCATTCCTTCGTTGTATTTTGCCCACCAAAGAGAAGTGCTTTGGCGTAATAATTCCTGGATACCAAAATCGGAATACTTAATCCTCGACGGAACCGAAGAAATTCATACAAAGAAAATACGTTTCAGGACCTTAGGCGATATTACCATTACAGGTGGAATCGAATCTGATGCAGATACATTGGAAAAAATCGTTGCCGAAGTAGCCTCGTTACGCCACACCGAAAGAGGGAACAGAGCCGATGATAAACGTTCGGAATCAGCCATGGAAGACCGTAAAAGAGAAGGGTATTTCTAAAATTCAAAACAAAAACAAAACAACATTAATTTTCAGAACATCATGATTATAGATACTAACCAATTATTGCGCTTTACCACTGCTGGGAGTGTTGACGACGGAAAAAGCACACTGATAGGACGATTATTATATGATTCAAAATCTATTTTTGAAGACCAGTTAGAAGCTATTGAAACTACCAGTAAACGAAAAGGCCACGTTGGTGTTGACTTAGCGTTATTTACTGACGGACTTCGAGATGAGCGTGAACAAGGAATTACCATTGATGTAGCCTACCGATATTTCACTACACCAAAACGTAAATTCATCATAGCCGATACACCAGGACACATTCAGTACACTCGAAATATGGTGACTGGAGCTTCAACTGCCAATGCTGCTATAGTATTGATTGACGCACGTCATGGAGTGATTGAACAAACCAAAAGACATGCTTTTATTGCATCGTTATTACAAATTCCGCATATAATTGTTTGTGTAAACAAGATGGATTTGGTTGATTATTCTGAAACAACTTTCAATACTATTGTCAATCAGTTTGAAGAGTTTTCATCCAAGTTAAATATCAAAGACATTCGTTTTATTCCGATTAGTGCTTTGGACGGTGACAACGTTGTAAACCGTTCCGAAAACATGGATTGGTACCAAGATTCACCTTTATTGCATTTATTGGAAACACTTCACATTAGTAGCGATATCAATAAAATCGACGCTCGTTTTCCTGTACAAACTGTTTTACGTCCACAAAGTGAAGGCTTTATCGATTACCGTGGATATGCTGGTAGAATTGCCGGTGGAATTTACCGAGTAGGGGATTCGATTACCGTATTGCCTTCCGGTTTTGTTTCTAAAATTAAATCAATTAATGCTGGAGAAAAAGAAGTAGAAGAAGCATTTGCACCAATGTCGGTTTCTATCACTTTGGAAGATGATATTGATGTAGGTCGAGGCGATATGTTGGTGAAAACTAACAACCAACCCGAAATGCAACAAGAATTTGATGTGATGTTGTGTTGGTTCAATAATGGCTCAGCTCGCCCCAATGCAAAGTATACTATTATGCATACAAGCAACGAGCAAAAAGCAATAATTAAAAATGTGGTTTATAAAATAGACATCAATTCCTATCAACGATTAGAAGAAGACAAAGAGCTAAAAATGAATGATATTGCTCGTGTAACGATTCGTTGTACACAACGTTTGATGCTCGATTCTTATAGAGAAAATAGAATTACCGGAAGTATAATATTGATTGATGACGCCACTAATGAAACCGTAGCAGCTGGTATGATAGTATAGCCATGAAAGCCAAAAAAATTCAAATTAAAAATTGTAAATCATGAATGGTATTTGGTATTCATTCTCAAAGATTATTATAATTTTTACTCGAATTTTTCTTTTGATGTGGACCTCTAGACATTTGTTGCCACACGATTTTGGGGTTTTTCATGTGTTTAATATTTTGATTACCCTTTTTATGGAAATCCCAAATACTGGTTTGGGCGCTAGTCTTATCAAGCAAAAGAATATCAATCAAAATCATATCAATACAGCCTTTTTTTCCTATATCGTTTTTGCCGTTTTTTTTGCTGGTATTTTGTGGTTTGGAAATGATTTGGTTGCTAATTTTTTCAGTATTCCTGAATTGAGTAGCATATTGCATTCTATTTTTTGGTTACCACTTTTTATTGCGTTGTCTGCCATTTCACGGAACATTTTATTGAAGAATCTCGAAGTAAAAAAAATTAGCTTGATTGAGTTATTTAGTTTTACTTGTATTTACATACCGGGTGTTTTCATTGTTTATCATTTGACCCATAATTTTTATGCGTTGATATACCCATTAGTAGCACAAGTTTTAGTTGAGTCGATGATTTTTTACGCTGTAAAAAAAGAAAAATATTTCTTCAAATTTGACAAAACCGCTTGGAATGAATTAATTCATTTTGGAGGGTGGAATACCGCAAGTCGAATTGTTGGTATGCTTGGCAACCAGTCTGACGGTATCATAATAGGGCGTGTTTTAGGCTCTAATTCCTTAGGAATTTATAACCGTTCCTATAGTATAATGAGTACTATTCAAAACTTATATGCACAATATTTAGACAATATAATTTTTGCCGATTTTTCAAAAATGGGAGAAGATATAAGCTTGCACCTTAAAAAATTATTAAAGGTTGAATTTCTTCTGAATTTATTTATTTTTCCTGTTTTATTATTGGTCTTAACCTCTTCTAACGAAATTATTGCCATACTATTAGGAGACAAATGGAAACAAGCAGAAGGGTTACTAAAAATATTAACTATAGGACTTATCTTTAGAATAAATTATAAGATAACACTACAATATTTGAGGTCACAAGGGTTTATTAAAAATACTTTTTATTATTCATCGCTTTACTTAATTGTGACTGCCTGTTTAATGTATTCGTTATCTCATTTTGGTCTAATAGGCGTAACCATAGGTTATTCACTCGGATTAATATTTCAATACTTACAGTTGCATTTTAAGGTTAGTAAAGAAATTCCAGGTTATACTTGGATTCGGTTTATAAAAGTGAATAAATTTTTGCTGTTAAAATTTGTCTTACTGTTAATTTTTATTAGCTTGCTAAACTTAATTTTAATTGGAAAGGTCAACATTTTTATCGCTATTGTCATAAAAGGATTGATTATAGGTTCCTTTTTTATTAAACAAATTTACCATGAGATTAATTCAATTCTTAAAGCAAAAAATTAAAAGTTTTAAGACTAAATGGAAAGTAGCCAACAACTCATTTTTTATTCTAAAAAAAATTGGTTCAGTAGGAATAGGCTGTGAAATAAAAGGCAAGATATACATCTCAAAAAAAGAAAAATTATTCCTTGGGAGTAATGTTCATATAGGTGATAATGCTTATTTCAAAACAGAAGGAGAAATTCACATAGGCGATAATTGTCATTTTAGTAGAAATATTACCATCTATTCTGTAAATCATAATTACCAAGGCAAAGCGTTGCCCTATGATAATACTACCCTAAAAAAGAAAGTGGTTATAGGTAAAAATGTTTGGCTAGGAATGAATGTTAATATTGTTCCAGGAGTGACCATAGGAGATGGAGCTATAGTAGGAATGGGATCAACAGTTACCAAAGATGTACCTGCTTTGGCTATAGTAGGAGGAAATCCAGCTAAAGTTATTAAGTTTAGAGATAAAGATCATTACGATAGCTTAGAAACCAACAAGCAATATGGTGGAAGCGGCGGAAAACCATTAACAAAATAATCAAGTCAATTTTATATGAAAAAAGTTTTTGTAATAGGTGGAATGAAATGCGGCACTAGTTCATTATATCAAATGTTTAAAGATGTTGATGACGTTTGCCTATCCAAATTTAAAGAACCAAGCTTTTTTACAAAAAGATTCACTAACGGAGTTGATTGGTACAAATGTCAATTTGAACCAACCGATTCTGCTAAATTTTTACTGGATGTTTCCCCAAGTTATTCTAAAGAACATCTTTTTCCAGGTTGCGCTAAAAGAATTCATGATTATG
>CANJDA010000026.1 GCA_947472705.1 Flavobacteriaceae bacterium | reverse complement strand
CAAAGCTTAAAGCATATAGCGTCTAATTATCCGGAAATTCAATTTATTTTTTGTGATTCTAAAAGTTTAGATATTACAAATTTCGAAAATTGTAAATCTGTATTTTACCATTATAAACCTCAATATTGTATTAATGCTGCTGCTTATACAGCTGTCGACAGAGCTGAAAGTGAACCCAAAAAAGCTCATTTAATCAATGCTATTGGAGTTCAAAACTTAGCTGTCGTTTGTAAAAAGTATCATACCGTTTTATTTCACGTCTCTACCGATTTTGTTTTTGATGGCAAAAAAAATACGCCTTACGGCGAGAATGACATTCCAAATCCAACTGGAGTTTATGGTCAAACTAAACTCGATGGTGAAAATGCTATTCAAGCTGTTTTTGATGAGTATTTTATCCTCAGAACCTCATGGGTTTATTCACAATTTGGTTCTAACTTTATGAAAACTATGTTGCGATTGGCATCGGAACGCGATTCGCTTTCAATTGTGAATGATCAAGTAGGAACTCCAACCAATGCGTTAGATTTAGCCAACGCATTATTAAAAATGATTGATTTTCAACATAAACACTCATCAAAAGAACGTTATGGGATTTATAATTTCAGTAATGAAGGACAATGTAGTTGGTTTGAATTTGCCCAAAAAATATTTGAAATAAATACAATTCAAATAGACTTAGAACCCATCCCAACTTCAAGTTACCCAACTTCAGCAAAAAGGCCTGTTTATAGTGTTTTGGATAAAACTAAAATCAAGAATACTTTTGGACTAGAAATTAAAAACTGGGAAGACAGTTTAAAAACAATCACAATATGAAAATAGTAGTTACTGGTGGTGCAGGATTTGTAGGTTCAACACTTTGTTTACAGCTAAAGACTAAATATCCATCTTACGAAATCGTTGCTTTTGACAATTTAAAAAGAAGAGGTTCAGAGCTGAATTTAGCTGATTTTCAAAAACAGGGAATTCCATTTTTTCATGGAGATATCAGAAATAATGAAGATTTATCAGCAATAGGAAACTTTGATGTTTTGGTAGAAGCTTCGGCAGAACCATCTGTTACTGCAGGTTTAGATTCGGACCCAACTTATGTTATCAATAACAATTTATACGGTTCAATCAATTGTTTTAATGCATGTTTAAAAAACAAAGCCAAACTTATATTTTTATCTACAAGCAGGGTTTATCCAATTAATTGGATAGAAGATGCTAATTTCAACGAACAGGAAACACGATTTGCATTTGACGAAAATCAATACACAAAAGGAATTTCACCTAAGGGAATTTCTGAAGAATTGTCTTTGGAAGGTGCGCGTTCTTTTTATGGTACAACCAAATTAGCATCGGAACTTTTTATTCAGGAATATGCTGCCTTTTATGGATTGCAAGCTGCGGTTACGAGATTTGGAGTTATTGCCGGACCAAGACAAATGGGAAAAACGGATCAAGGCGTTGTTACTCTTTGGATGGCAAAACATTTTTGGAACCAATCGTTAAAATATATAGGATATGGCGGTACAGGAAAACAAGTCCGAGATATTCTTCATGTAGATGATTTAGTCGAATTAATCGATTTACAAATACATCAAATTGAAAAATTCAACGGAAAAATTTATAATGTTGGAGGTGGATTGGAAAACAGCGCATCTTTGTTGGAAATGACCAAAATCTGTGAAATGATAACAGGAAACACAATTTCAATCGCGTCTGAAAAAGAAACCAGAACAGCAGATTTGCGAATATATATAACCGACAATTCCAGAATTGAAAGTGAGATTGGTTGGAAACCTAAAAAATCTGTGGAAACAATTTTTCAGAATATTTATGATTGGATTAAAGAAAACGAAAAACAATTAGAAACGATATTAAAGTAATAAAAAAGAAAATGAATATTTGCATCATAACAGGTTCATCAGGGTTAATAGGAAGCGAATCGGTTGCTTTTTTTGCTGATAAATTTGACAAAATTATCGGGATAGACAACAACATGCGTCAGGTCTTTTTTGGCGAAAATGCTTCTACAGAATGGAATACGCAAAAATTAGTCAAAGAAGTCCCCAACTTTGAACATCATGCTATAGATATTCGAAATGTTGATGAACTCGAAAAGCTGTTTTCAAAATACAACACAGACATCAAATTGATTGTTCATACAGCCGCTCAACCAAGTCATGATTGGGCAGCAAGAGAACCATTGACCGATTTTACTGTAAATGCCAACGGTACCTTGAACATGCTTGAAATGACACGTTTGCACTGTTCTGAAGCAACCTTTATTTTCACATCTACAAACAAGGTTTATGGAGATACACCGAATTATCTTCCTTTGGTTGAATTGGATAAACGTTGGGAAATCGACGAATCGCATCCTTATTTCAATGAAGGAATTGATGAGTTGATGAGTATAGATCAAACCAAACATTCACTTTTTGGAGCTTCAAAGGTTGCTGCTGATATTTTAGTTCAGGAATATGGAAAGTATTTTGGAATGAATACAGGTGTTTTCCGTGGCGGATGTTTAACTGGTCCAAATCATTCGGGGACACAGTTGCACGGATTTTTGTCTTATTTGATGAAATGTGCTATTACTGGAGATAAATACACCGTTTTTGGCTACCAAGGAAAGCAAGTTAGAGACAATATTCACAGCTGGGATTTGGTTAATATGTTTTGGCATTTTTATCAAAACCCAAGACAAGGAGAAGTGTATAATGCTGGTGGTGGAAGACATTCGAACTGTTCGATGGCCGAAGCTATTGAAATGTGTGAAGCCATAACAGGAAAACCAATGAATTATGAATATTCTGAAACCAACCGAATTGGAGATCACATTTGGTGGATTAGCAATGTTTCTAAATTCAAAGCACATTACCCAGATTGGACTTGGAAATATAACATCAACGACATTTTAACGCAAATATATCAAGCAACAACCCAAAAGATATAATGAAGCTTAGCATCGTAATTCCTGCCTATAACGAAGAAGAATCCATAACCGAAACGATTGATCAAATCGAAGAAGCGTTTTCTAAAGTTAACATTGACCACGAGATTTATGTGGTCAATGACAATTCAAAAGACAATACGCTTCAGGTTTTAGAACAATTGGCACAAAAACATTCGGCATTGACTTATGGAACTAATTTAGGTCCGAATGGATTTGGATATGCTGTCCGATATGGTTTGGAAAGATATTCTGGCGATTGCGTTGCGGTAATGATGGCAGATTTATCCGACTCACCTTATGATTTGATTCGGTATTATACCACAATGATTGAAGGTAATTACGATTGTGTTTTTGGCAGTCGATTTATTAAGGGTGGTAAAGTGATTGATTATCCTTTTATAAAAAAAGTAATTAATCGAATAGCCAACTTTATTATCAAAGTGACCATGAGAATAAAATATAATGACACAACCAATGCTTTTAAACTCTACAAAAGGGAAGTCATTGATGGAGTAAAACCAATACTGTCACCCCACTTCAATCTAACTATAGAATTGCCATTAAAAGCTATTATTAGAGGTTATTCATATACTGTTGTTCCTAATTCCTGGACCAACAGAAAGCATGGTGTTTCTAAATTAAAAATCAAGGAAATGGGAAGCCGTTATTTTTTTATCTTGGTGTATTGCTTTGTAGAAAAATATTTTTCAAGAGGAGATTTTAAAAAAACCAATAATACGTAAAACCTGTATTTATGAAAATTATTAAAAACATTAAAGAAAATTATTTATTAATTGGAATCCTTACGTTAGCAGCTATTTTAAGATTCTACCACATTGATTATCAAAGCATTTGGATAGATGAAATCATTACAATGAAGGAATGTGATCCTAGGCTTACTTTTAAGGAATCATATGATATTATGTTAGTTTGGGAAAATAACCCAATATTTTATTATTTTTCTGTTAAGATATTTAGCATACTATTTGGACATACAACATTCGTAGTTCGAATGTTCTCTGCGATATTTGGAATACTCGGGGTATATATGTTTTATTTAATAGGTAAAGAGATTGAAAATAAAAGAGTAGGGTTAATAGCTGCAACGTTAGCAAGTGTAAATTACTTCTTTATTTTATATTCTCAAGAGGCAAGAGTGTATATATTATTGATTTTCCTTACAGTATTTTCGTTCTACCGTCTTATAAGATTTATTAAGGACAGCACACTTAAAAATGCTATAATATATGGGTTGTCAATGACTTTAATGATAAACTCACATTTTTTTGGTTTATTTTTAATGGTATCTCAAGTAGTTATTCTTTTTGTGTTTTTGTATGATGTTGAAAAACACAAAAGATTATCTTATATCATTAATTCCGCAATTGGCGGTGCATTAGCACTAATTATCTGGTTTTATTTTTCTTGGAAAATATTTAAAATTGCAGCTGAAATTCAAGCATTTTGGATTCCGGCTCCCACTCCTGAGGTTATGACAGTTATTTTCAAAGAGTTTTTTGGTAATTCGGAGTCGATACTTTTTTTAATATTGCTACTAACGGTATTTTATTTTATCAAAATATTCAGTACAAAAAACAAGTCTAAAAGAATAAAAGACAATAATCTTATTTTTGGGTTTATAATAATAATTTGCTGGATATTAGTAACTATTTACATTCCATTTTTAAGGTCATATTTAAAAATACCAATGTTAACCAGTCGGTATTTAATTGTTGTTTTGCCAGCAATAGTCCTATTATTGGCTGTTTCTATCAGCAAAATAAAGACTTCGGTAATTAGAAATTCTATCTTATTGCTTTTTGTAATAGCGTCACTTACCGATTTGATTGTAGTTAAGAAAAACTACACAGAAATCAGAAAGTCACAATACAGGGAAATTACAGCTAAAATAAAGGAGAAAAACAAGAAAAATGACAAAATTGTCTCAGCCTGGGGTTGGCACATGAGCTATTTCTTTAACACAGACCCTAGAAAAGAGACCGTTATTTTAAAACCTTTTGAGGAATATGTAACTGAAATAAAAGCAACAAAGAAGTTAGAACCATTTTGGTATTTGGACGGACATTTTAGACCTTATACTCTTTCTCCTGAAGCAGAAACTTATCTTAACAATAATTTTATTCTTCTTGACAACCTTGAATATTTTGATACATGGGCAAGACATTATGTGCCAAAGCCGGGTGCTGAAAATACAATTTCCTTAAGCATCAGGGAATTTGAACCAATTAAAACAGACAACGACATCAATATTTTATTATTCTCCAATTCAACGACAAAATCGAAACCAATTGAATTGGAAAAAGGCAACTACCGTTTGGCAATAAAATCCAGAAGTATCCCAGAAGTACCTGTGAATGGTGAAAATGCCCATTTAACATTATCTGTAAATGGAAAAAAAATAGGAGCTTATTTCTTAACTGAAAAAGAAGAGGCGATGAATTATTTGGAATTTTCGATACCAACAAAAGGTAATTATCAAATAGAACTTACTTTTGATAATGATTTAGTTTTAGACAACAACGACAGAAATGCCCTTGTTTTTTCAGTATCTGTTGAAAAAATTTAAAAAAAATATGCGATATAAAAAGAATTATTAACTTTGAAAAAATTTAAAAAATGAAAACAAGAAATTTCGTAGTTAGCTTATTAATGATTTTAGTTTTAGTGTCTTGTAAGGATGAAAAAGATAGTAAAACTCCAGTTGAAGATAAAAATGAAATCAAAGAAACTTTTGATGTGAGTTTTAATTTGATTATACCAAAAGATGATACATTCCAATTATATTATACAGAAGATGGTTCTTTAAATTTTGGTGATGAACGTTCAGTAAAATCTGTAGTAAAAGGAAGTGGACAAGCTCAAGATTTATTATTTAAGCTTCCAGCAGATGTTTTACCAACTTATATACGACTTGATTTTGGACAAAATCCAGAGCAGGAGAACATTTTAATAAATAGTATGACATTTAAATATCATGATAAAACATATAATGTAGGTTATGGTAACGGACAAGAAACTTTAAATCACTTTTTCTATTATAAAGATGGACATGTGAAATATGATGAAGCAACTCACACTATAATTTTATTAAAACCAAAAGATCAACCGTTTGATCCATATATGTGGTCGAATCAGTTAGTTCTTGAACAAATGGAAAAACTTTATAAAAAATAAAATAATTATTTATAAAAAAAGAAAAGTTATCGATGAGATAACTTTTCTTTTTTAATTGTATTGAAAAATAATAAAATAATAAAAACTACTGTCACGTTCCAGCAATTGTTATTGTCTGGAGGGATAACTTTTTTATACCGAATAGTGGGCTTGTTTTTAAATTTTTTAATTACATTTTATATTACAAAAAAATATGGTGAAGGGGTTTATGGAAATTATTCGTTAATATTTACAATACTTCAAGCAAGCACAATGATTTTTGCACTAGGATTACCTAATGCAATAATTAATTATCTCGGTATGAACAAGATAGAGGACCACTTTTCTCAATATCTTTTAAAAAAAGGGATAAAAATTATTTTAATTACCGCCATTATTCCATCAACATTATTTTATTTTTTGAAAGAAATCATCGCTATAGATATATTTCATAATCAGAATTTAATTTCATATATTTTTATTATTTCGGTTACATTGCCCTTTTTTATAGTCCAAGAATTTTTTCTTAACTTTTTGATTGCTACAAAGAATTTTATAAAGTTTAACCTTTTCATGTTTGTAGTACCTAATCTATTGTTTTTACTATTATTAGTATTTATTACGATAACTAAAGAAAATCAATTTTTTACGATATTATTCTATGCAATATCTGTAGCAATAACTGTTGTGATTCAATTATTTTTTGTTTTTAAAAAGCACTTAAAAGAAAATATTGAGCAACTTTCTTCAAAGCAAATTCTACAATTTTCATCCCCAATGATGTTAAGTAGTTTGATGCTCTTTTTACTGAACTGGACAGATGTTTTCATGTTAGGTGTTATGAAGTCGGAAAATGAAGTCGGAATATATAATTTAGCCTATAAATTAGCTTCCTTATCAATGTTGGTTATTATTTCGATGAATGTTGTTTTAGCACCTAAGATATCTCAGCTTTTCAAATCTGGTAAAATCGATGAATTGCATACAACTATTAAAAAATCCACACGATTAATAATTTTGATTACCACTCCAATCGTATTATTTTTAATTATTTTTAGTGAATTTATTTTAAGTTTGTTTGGAAATAATTTCACACAAGGGAAAACGGCGTTAATCATTATAAGTTTGGGTGCGATGATTAATGTTGCTACAGGCAATGTAGATCAAATACTAAATATGACTAACCATCAACATATTCTAAAGAATATTACAATATTTGGTTTTATTTTGAATGTTGTTTTAAATGTTTTTCTAATACCAATTTATGGAATTAATGGCTCTGCTTTGGCTAGTCTTTTTACCAATGCAGTCTTTAATTTAATTTGTCTATTTTATATTAAAAAGAAACTTGGTTTTTTAACCATACTATAACTATGAAAATAGAATTGTCAATAATTATTGTTAATTATAATGGATTAAAATATTTTAAAAATTGTCTAAATTCATTATTTGAAAAACTAAATGGTATTGTTTATGAAATTATAATATTTGACAACCATTCAACAGATAACAGTTGTGAATTTATTGAAAACAATTATCCTCAAATACAGCTTATAAAATCAAAAGAAAATCTTGGTTTTGGAAAAGGGAATAATGAAGCTGTTAAACAGGCTAAAGGAGAGTATTTATTATTATTAAATAATGATACAATAGTTCTTAGTCAATTATTGCCAGTTTTGAATTTTTTAAAAACAGATGAAAAGATAGGTGTGTTAGGAATAAACATGTTAAATGGAGATGGTAATTATTTACCTGCCGGTGGAAATTTTCCAACTATTTCTAATATGTTTCAAATGAAAAAACTTCTTGAAATAAGTGATGAATTTAAGGCTGGTACCTTTTCCAAAAGTGCTTATGAAATAGATTGGTTAGGAGGCTCATTTTTGTTGTTAAGGAAAAAAATTTACAATCGAATTGGTGGTTTCGACGAAGATTATTTTTTATATGTTGAAGATGTTGATTTTTGTAAAAAAATAGCAAATATTGGCTTTAAAAGAATATTTCTTCCTGAATATGATTATATTCATTTTGTTGGATTTACTAAGGCAAAAAATCCTATGTTAATAAAAGGATATGAAATATACTTATCTAAGCATTATAGAGGTATTTATAAACTAATTATTATTTCAGCATTAAAACTAAATAAGATTATTAAAAAAATAAAGACTAAAATATTAAAGGATTAATATTACAAAACAAAGATATAAAAAACATGAAAATTCAGAAAGAAAACTTATATACTATTATGTTTGTCTTAATATTATTTTCACAATTATATGTGTCTTCTTTTAGGGTTAATATTTTTTTTCAAATAACTGTTTTGACTTTTTTTATTAATTTTTTTAGATTAAGTTTTTCTAAAGTATATATTCAACTGATTGCCCCTTTGTTTTATATTTTACTTATTGGCTTTATCGGAACTATAATCAACAAGTATAGGTTTGTAGATATCCTAAAAGATATCTTTCATATAATTAAACCTATTTTAGGTTGTCTTATAGGATACCTTTTTTACCAAAGGATAAATGACATGAAGAAATTTTTTAAAACAATTGTTTTATGTGGTTTTATTTCAGCGTTAATCCATTTTATAATATTGTTTACTGTAGGAGATTTACTTTCTGGATCGGTTACCTCAATTAGAGAATATAGTAGGGATAATTTTTTAGAATTATTTGCATTAGTATTCCTCATATTTTATAAAAAATTTAATGGTGAGCGACTTATCCTATCTTCATTTTACCATAAAATAATTTGTATAGTTCTACTAGTATCTAATATTCTTTATTTCTCAAGAACCATGATAGGTGTTTTTATTATACTATTATTATCTGTCTATGGATTTACTGTAGTAACTAGAAGAGGTATACGAATTATGGGTTTTTTTATAATAAGTGTTTTGGGTTTATATTTATATCTGTATTCTGTTAAAATAGATCGTTCTAAACCGGGCTTAGAATCTTTTTTATATAAAGTTAAAATTGCACCAGCAGAAATGTTTAAAACTAAAATTGATAGGGAGAATCATAAAGATTTATGGGATCATTGGAGGGGTTATGAAGCGAAAAGAGCAATTTCACTTATGAATGATAATCCTAGTAGTTATGGAATAGGGTGTGGATATGGTTCTTTAGTTAATCTAAAATTTTTTGCTCCTTTAACCGATAATTACAAAGAAAAGGGGATGAAATATATATCAGAACTTCACAATGGATATGTTTTTATACTTTATAAAGTAGGTTTATTAGGATTGATAATTTATTTGATGTTTCTTTTTAATTTATATAAAATCATTTATACAAATCACGATTTTATTACTATCATTATTTCTGCAATAGGATTAATTTTTATTTTTACAACATTAACAATTACAGGAGCTTATAATGCTAGGGATATTATTGTTTTTATCTTAGGAGCATTGTTATACTTTAAAACTAAGCATAAAACTATGACTTTAAGAGAATCTGTTTGATTCTTTCACTTGTTGTTCCGTCTCCATAAGGGTTTGAGGCTGTAGCAATGTTTGTATAATATTCTGGATTGCCTATAAGTTTTTGGATCTGATAAAGTATCTTTTTTTTGTCTGAACCCACTAAAATTGCAGTACCCGCATCAACACCTTCCATTCTTTCAGTAACTTCTCTTAAAACTAAAACTGGTTTCCCTAAACTTGGAGCCTCTTCCTGAATGCCTCCAGAATCCGTAACAATAATATAGCTTTTATTCATCATCCAAATAAGTTCAGGGTAAGTCAACGGTGAAATCAATTTGATATTCTTGGCAATTAATTTTTTTGATGCTACTTCCTTAATGTTCGGATTTAAATGAACAGGATAAATAATTTCAACATCTTTAAATTGACTCGAAATCTCAAGTAATGCATCGCAGATTTCTTCAAAAGGATTTCCGAAATTTTCCCTTCTATGGCAGGTTACCAAAATCAATTTCTTTGAAAAATCAATAAAATCAAATTTAGAAATCATGATTTCTTCATGCTTAGAATCAATTTTATCAAGTCCCATCAACAAAGCATCTATAACGGTGTTTCCAACTACATATATATTTTCTGTAATGTTTTCTTTAAGCAAATGTTCTTTAGAGGCTTCTGTTGGGCAAAAATGTAAAGATGCAATTCGGGATGTCATAACTCGGTTCATTTCTTCAGGAAATGGAGATAATATATCACCACTTCTTAAGCCAGCTTCTATATGGACAATTTTAATTTTTTGATAAAAAGCTGCTAATGAAGCAGCCAAAACAGTTGTTGTATCACCTTGAACAAAAACATAGTCAAAAGATTCCTTTAATAAAATTTCATTAGTTATTCCTGAAATAAGATCGGACGTTAATTGATAAAGTGTTTGATTATGTTTCATCACATTTAAATCGTAATCCACTTTTATTTCAAAAAAGGATATAACCTGATCTAACATCTCACGGTGCTGAGCTGTTACACCAACTTTAACGTTAAAATTTTCATCTGAAGAAAAGGCAGCAATAAGCGGCGCCATTTTTATCGCTTCTGGGCGAGTTCCAAAAAGGAATAATATTTTTTTCATAGGGAAGTTCCTATTGTAAATTCAAAAACGTAAAACTACTAATAAAAACTATATTTGCAATTCTTATCAGTAACTAAAATGAAAGTACTTTTTCAGTCAAGAACAAATTTATTTGAAGCACCAGGAGGAGATATGGTGCAGATGTTGAAAACAAAAGAGTTTTTGGAAAAAAAAGGAGTCCAAGTTGACATCTCTTTAGAGTTTGAACCAGATTTGAGTGACTATGATTTGGTTCATTTGTTTAATTTAATGGAACCACAAGACATTTATCGTCAAATGATAAATGCCAAAAAACAAAACAAAAAAATTGCACTTTCTACAATTTACGGTTTGTATACTGAGTTTGAAAGAAAGGCAAGAGGAGGCCTTTTTCAAAAGGTGGCGAATGTTTTATCGGCTTATCAAATTGGATTTGTTAAAGTAATCATCAAGCACTTTTTTGAGAAACGTTTTCACAAAGGAGTATACAAGATGCTTTACAAGGGATATTACGGATTGATGAAAGAAATTGTGGACAATACGGATGTTTTCTTGCCCAACTCAGATTCCGAAATGAGAAGGGTGGCTGGAGAATTTAAGTTAAAAAATTATAAATATGTCAGTGTACCTAACGCGATTGATAAATCAGTTTTTTCAGACTCAAACAATTCAGACTCCAATAAATATCTAGATTATCAAGATTGTATTCTTTGTGCAGCCCGAATAGAAGGTAGAAAATCAACGTTGAATTTGGTTAGGGCCGTAAAAAACACAAATTATAAACTCGTTTTAGTGGGTAAAGAATCTCAAAATCAAAAGAAGTATGTAGAGCAGGTACATCAGGAAGCTGGTGATAACGTGTTTTTTTTAGGAGTTGTTCCTCATAATGATTTAAAAGACCTTTATAAGGTAGCAAAAGTTCACGCCTTAATTAGTTGGATGGAAACCCCTGGATTATCAACACTTGAGGCTGCAGTAATGGACTGTAACGTTGTGGTTACACCAAAAGGCGATACTTATGATTACTTTGAAGACTATGCTTATTATTGTAAACCTGATGACATTAAATCCATAAAGACTGCAATTGATCAAGCTTATAAAAATCCTGTAAACGCAAAGCTCAAGCAAAAGATTTTAGAAAACTACACTTGGGAAAAAACAGCTGAAGAAACGTTGAAAGGTTATGCTTTAGCAAAAAGATAAGATATAATGTGTTTACAAATACAATTGTAACAAGTCAAATCAATTTATTATGTTTGCAAAATAAAGATATACTCATTTAGCCGTAATAAAAATTCATGAAAATAGCCATTTTAGGAACTCGTGGTGTGCCCAATTATTACGGAGGATTTGAACAATTTGCTGAATTTTTTTCAGTTTATTTAGTTCAACAAGGACATGAAGTATATTGTTATAATTCACACAACCATCCTTTTCAAGAAAATTCGTTTAACGGTGTTAATATTATCCACCAATATGATCCTGAATTTAAGTATGGAACTTTTGGCCAGTTTATTTACGATTATAACTGTATAATGGACTCTCGAACTCGAGATTTTGATATCATTTTACAATTGGGATATACTAGTAATTCCATATGGTATTTTTTATTATCCAAAAACTCAATAATTATTACAAATATGGACGGGTTAGAGTGGAAAAGAACAAAATATTCCAAACCCGTTCAACAGTTTTTGAAATTTGCTGAAAGATTGGCTGCAAAAAGCAGTGATTTTTTAATTTCGGATTCACTAGGAATTCAAAAATTTCTATTAGCTAAATATAAAAAAGAATCTACCTATATTGCATATGGGGCCTATCCATTTTTATCACCAAACGAATCTTTTCTAAAAGAATATAATGTAGAACGTGGTAAATACAATATGATTATGGCTCGTTTTGAGCCAGAAAACAATTTGGATATGGTACTTGAAGGAGTGGCATTGCATGAAGATGATACCCCAATAATAGTTATAGGAAAACACCAAACTAAATATGGAACATATTTAAAAAATAAATTTCAAAAACATCAAAAGATTAGGTTCATAGGAGGGCTTTATAATTTAGAACACTTAAATAATTTACGATTTTATTCTAATTTATATTTTCACGGACATTCTGTTGGGGGGACTAACCCATCACTTTTAGAAGCCATGGCTTCTAAGGCATTTATTATAGCCCATAAGAATGATTTTAATTTTGGAATTTTAAAAGAAAATGCGTTTTATTTTTCCAATCCAATTGAGGTAAAAAATATTCTTAATACAATCAAAAAAAGTGATAACTTGCAATTGGTTCAAAACAATTTTGATGCCATTGTCAATGATTTTAATTGGGAAAAAATAAATGGTGAATATTTACAACTTTTTAAAGAATGCCTTTCGAGATCTAATAAAAGAAAATAAAATTAACAGTTCTTTTATTCCTTTACTTTTACTTTTGCTTACTATTCCGTTAAGCTATGCAATAAATAATATAGCTTTGGGTTTATACTTTGTAATTGTACTAGTTAAATTAAAAAAAGATAATATTGTTTTAGAAAAAAATCTTTTAATTCCAATTTTATTATATCTATTTATGATTCTTTCTTTTACTTGGTCTATTGATAGACAAAGTACCTTGTCAGCCTTGTCAAAAGAAATTTCATTATTAATTATTCCTGTATCATTTTTATTTTCTATAGGTTTTTCTAAAGAACAAAAAGAGAAAATAATTAGGTGTTTTAGTTATTCCATAGTCTTTTTTGCGTTTTATTATTGCATTAGAGCAATAATAAGATATTTACTTTTTCATGATAGTAGAGTCTTTTTTTATCATGGAGAAAACAATTATGATTATGGATTAGTCCCTAAATTATTAAACGCCATTCATGTTTCTGTTTTTGTAGCAATTGCTTTTTTTTATTTTTTTACTAAAAAGGTGAAAACAAATAAAGACAACCTTTTAGCAACTTTTTTGTTCCTATTTATTTTATTGCTTTCTTCTAAAAACATTATTCTGATTGTTATTCTTTTGACTTTGAGTTATGTGTTCTTTTTTTCAAAATCTGCCCATAAAATGCGTTTGAGAAATATCTTCGTCTTCAGCACAATAGTTGCACTTGTTTTTTCGGTAGGTAAAATAAAAAGTAGATTTCAGGAAGAATTTAAAAGTAATTCAAATATAAGCCTAAGTTCAAATGTGATTAACGGAACCCCTCAAGGAGTTCATTTTGTGAGTTTAAATGAAGCTTGGTCAAATCCTAGTTTTTCTCCAAATGATTATTTTCCTGGTACTGCTTTTAGGGTATATCAATTTAGAATTTTTACTGAATTAATTACTGAAAACAATATATTTTTAACAGGTTTAGGGCTCAATGCTTCTATGTCAAAAATTAATGAAAAAGCCATTCATTATAACCTATATTTAGGAAATGAAACTCTAGAAGGTTATCAAACCAAAAATTTTCATAATCAATATGTTCAAAATTTTGCTGAATTAGGATTAATAGGTTTCTTACTATTAATATTACTATTGATAATTAATATTAAAAACGCTTTAAAATCTAAAGATTTTATCCATTTTGCTTTCTCAATTCTAATGATAAGTTTATTTTTGACCGAATCTTTTTTATGGAGACAAAGAGGGGTTGTTTTTTTTACAGTGATGTATTGTCTTTTTAATTCTAAGAATGTTAATCATAATTCTTAGTAAGAATAAAATTATATGAAAAGAATATTAATTACAGGCGCAGCCGGATTTTTAGGTTCTCATCTTTGTGATCGTTTTATTGCAGAGGGATATTTTGTAATAGGAATGGATAATTTGATTACAGGCGATTTAAAAAACATAGAACATCTTTTTAAACATCAAAACTTTGAATTTTATCATCATGATGTAACAAAATTTGTACACGTTCCAGGAGAATTAGATTATATACTTCATTTTGCTTCCCCTGCCAGTCCAATAGATTATTTAAAAATACCGATTCAAACATTAAAAGTAGGGTCTTTAGGAACTCATAATTTATTAGGTTTGGCTAGAGTAAAAAAAGCTAGAATATTAATTGCTTCAACTTCTGAAGTATATGGAGATCCTCTGATTCATCCCCAAACAGAAGAATATTATGGAAATGTAAATACCATAGGTCCAAGAGGGGTTTACGATGAAGCAAAAAGATTTCAAGAGTCCATTACGATGGCTTATCATACTTTTCACGGTGTAGAAACTAGAATTGTTCGTATTTTCAACACGTATGGTCCAAGGATGCGATTAAATGATGGACGAGTAATTCCCGCCTTTATAGGGCAAGCAATACGTGGAGAAGATTTAACTATATTTGGTGACGGTAGTCAAACAAGATCATTTTGTTATGTGACAGATCAAGTTGAAGGAATTTTTAGGTTATTGCATTCTGATTATATTTATCCTGTTAATATTGGTAATCCGGATGAAATTTCAATTAAAGACTTTGCAGAAGAGATTATAAAATTGACTAATACAAAACAAAAAGTAGTCTATCATCCTTTACCTATAAACGATCCTTTACAAAGACAACCCGATATTACAAAAGCAATAGAATTATTAGGTTGGACGGCCAAAGTAGATAGAGTAGAAGGAATGAAATTAACCTATGAATATTTTAAATCTTTATCTTCAGAAGAATTATTAAAAGAGGAACACAAAGATTTTAAAGGATATATTCATTAGTGATTTAATATGGTTGCAAGGCAAACAGGTAGATATTCAAAGTATATAAGACCGATTAGTATTCTATTCGATTTATTTACCATTACTATACTTTGCTTGTTCTTATTTAAGAATCTAAATATTAATACATTTTACTATTTATCTTATCAAACTACAAGTTGGATCTTAATTGCTATAATAGTCCGCTATTATGAAGTATATAGGTTTACAACACCAGTTGAGATTTTAACTAAAATGGTTAAACAGTTTAGTATTTTTTTATTAGTTGTAATAGCTTATTTCCCATTTGCTAAAACTGCAATTTTTAATGAAAAAGCCATTGCAATACTTATTGCTATTAGTTTTTTTACCATTTTATTATTTAAATACTTCTTATTTTTTTATTTAAAGAAATATAGACTAACTACGGGGAGTAACTTTAGAAATGCAATTATCATTGGATATACGCCTGAGGCAATTCGTTTAAAAGAAGTTTTTGAAAATCGTAAAGATTATGGATATCGTTTTTTCGGATATTTTTCGGATAAAAAACAAAATCAAGAAGTATTAGGTAAAGTCGACGAACTTAAGAGTTATACTTTAGAAAACAATATTGATGAAATATATTGTTCATTAAATGAAATTTCAAATGAAAAATTAAAGGAATTAGTTGAGTTTGCTGATGAAAACAAGAAAACAATAAAATTTATACCAGACACAAAGGAGATTTTTTCAAAGAATCTCAAGATAGATTATTATGAATTATTTCCTGTATTATCATTACAAAAGACTCAATTGCACAATCCTTCTGTAAAAGGATTAAAAAGAGGATTTGATGTTGTTTTTTCTTTTTTTGTAATATTATTTATATTGTCTTGGTTGATTCCGTTATTGGCTATATTGATTAAATTAGAATCAAAAGGGCCAGTTTTTTTCAAACAAGGACGACCAGGATTAGATGAAAAAGAATTTTTTTGTTATAAGTTTCGTTCTATGAAAGTTAATAGAACTACCGAAAGAGAGGCTTCTAAAAACGATCCCCGTGTAACAAAAATGGGAAAATTTATGCGAAAAACTAGCATAGATGAATTGCCACAGTTTTTCAATGTATTACTTGGTGATATGTCAGTTGTGGGCCCAAGACCACATCTTTGGTCTCAAAACAAATCGTATGCAAATCGTATAAAAAAATATATGGTTCGTCATTATGTAAAACCAGGGGTGACAGGTTTAGCTCAAGTTAAAGGTTTTAGAGGGGAAATTGAAACGGACGAAGACATGATTAACCGTATCAAATTTGATGTTTTTTATATAGAAAATTGGTCCTTATTAATGGATATTAAAATTATCGTTCAAACCGTGATTAATATTTTTAAAGGAGAAGATAAAGCCTATTAAAATACTCCTGCATCAATTAATTCTTTTATCTGATTATCTAAATTAAAAGAGTGTTTAGTTTCATGGAATATCCTTTTTTTCATGATTTCTAATGTTTCAGAATCTAATATTGCTATTTCTTGTAAAGTTGAATTCAAGGCATCATAATTCTTTAATTCAACAACCCACCCTAATTTATTATCAGCTACAATTGATTCTCCTTCTCCTCCTCCAAAATATAAGATTGGAAATCCTAGACTTCCATATTCAAAAATTTTAGATGGAACACACCCATAAATTTTTGTTTTTAAAGGAACAATTGCAATGTCAAAGGTTTTTAACAAATTGTGCAGTGATTTACGGTCTAACATTCCATGAAAGAAAATTTTAGGTTGGGTTTGAGCCAAAATTAGACCTTCTATTTGATTTTTTTCAACACCCTCTCCAAACACATGAAATTCAATATTTAATCCAGTTAAATCGATTTTTTCACAAAGCTCTGACACTCCTTGTGCCATACCTAAAAGACCAGCATAAAACACTTTAATAGGCTGTTCTTTTTGAGTAACCAAATTCATTTCTGTTAAATTATGATCTGGAAAATTACGATACAAATAACATTTCTTATTTGAATTGATAGATTGTATATGTGTAATTATTTCTTGAGATTGACCTAAAATTAAGGTTGCTTTTTTATATATGAATTTTTCAAAATAGAGTGATATTTTATGAGAAAATGACCCTGATTTTAATGCATTAAATTCAATAGCTGATAATGGCCATAAATCGGAAACGTTAAGAATTATCTTTTTTCTCTTTAGAGCAAGAACTAGTAAGGAAATATAGGAAAGTAATAATGGGGGTGATTGGACTATTACCTTTTTAGGAGTTTTTTTAAATACTAAATAAAAAAACAAACAACTTGTAAATGAAATCACCGAAATTAAACGGATGAATAAATTTTTACTAACACTGGGATAAATCCAAAGACGATTTACTTCAATTCCTTGTTGATTTTCTGTTACAGAAAATTTGCCTTTGTATTCAGGAAATAACGCTCCTTTGGGGTAATTTCCCAAAGGGCACACAACCGTTACTTGATAGTTATTTTTTTTTAACTTTAATGCTAATTGTTCTATTCTATTGGCTGCCGCTCCTTTTTCAGGAGGATAATAATTGGATATGATTAGAATTTTTTCCATTAGTTAGTAATAGGTATTTCTAGAGAAATATGTATTTATACCCTTTTTAATTTCTACTATAAACACATTGTTAATTAATTCATACTTACTAAATAAAAACTAATAAATGTACTAAAGACGCTTAGTTATAAGTATTTCACAAGAGTAATAATAAGTAATGAATTATACAAATATACTTTAAACTTCAAAAAATGAATTAAACCTCACAATTTGTCGGTGTTATACAACCAAATACGTATTCACTTCAAAAGAGTATTCTTTTTCACACTTCAGATTTAAGTCTACTTATAGTTTTACCAGTGTAACAAATTGTTTAAGTTTACCTCTTTTTGTTCGTAATAGTTTTTCTTTTCTTATAAAGGTAAAAGTCAACCCTTTTTCTAAATAGGTTGTAATTGCTTTTTCAATAAAATCAATTTGTTTATTAGTTAAGCTATTTTGACTTACATATTCAATGTCAAAAGCATCAATTCTGGTTTGCTTTATGATAAATTCTTTTACATTACCATCATCTTCTATTATGCTTTTAGTAACATAATAAAAAGTCAGTCCAGGAACTTTTTTGCCACTTGGTAAAATTGCAATATCATTTGTTCGACCTATTAATTTTTTAAGAATAGGTTTTTTGAAAGTGCTTTTTTCATCCAATATACCAATATCTCCAAGATCATATCTTATAAATGGATGTGCTTTATTATATAAAGATGTTATAACCACTCGTCCTTCTTGTCCATAGGGGAGTATGTTGTTGTTGTTGTCTAAAATCTCAACATATAAAGTTTCGGAATTGACCTGCCATTCTCCTTTTATATTTTGAAAAGCTATTAAATCTAACTCAGAGGCACCATATTCATTTACGATAGGAATACCCAATTGTTCTTCTAAAAGTAATTTATCGACATCAAAAAGCATTTCAGACGTAACGATACAAAATTTCAAACTTGGACAAACTGATGAAAGGACTACGTTT
>CANJDA010000025.1 GCA_947472705.1 Flavobacteriaceae bacterium | reverse complement strand
GTTATTGTGACTTACTTCTGGATTGGCAAAATAGATTTGTTTTCTTTCACCTTCAGCATTTTGAAGAATCATATCAAAATCGCCAGGAACTTCTGGAGCTTCTTTCATTTTAACCACTTCACAGGTTTTATCTAAATAATCCACCGAGATATAAGCATCTTTTTGAAAGAAGCGTGACTTACGCATGTTCTTCATTGATATTCTGCTCGAAGTAATATTGGCAACACAACCGTTTTCAAATTCGATGCGAGCATTTGAAATATCTGGGGATTGGCTTAACACAGAAACACCACTAGCATGTACTAATTTTACTTTTGATTTTACCACACTCAATATTGCATCAATATCATGTATCATTAAATCTAAAACCACAGGAACATCAGTACCTCTTGGATTAAACTCTGCCAAGCGATGGGTTTCAATAAACATTGGATTTTCAATCATACCCTTAACAGCTGTGAAGGCTGGATTGAAACGTTCAACATGCCCAACTTGTCCTTTAACCTTGTATTCTTTGGCTAAAGCAATAATTTCTTCTGCTTCTTCTACAGTAGTAGAAATAGGTTTTTCAATAAAAACATGCTTCCCCGATTTGATAGCTACCTTAGCACATTTATAATGCGAAAGGGTAGGGGTTACAATATCTATAACATCTACGGCATGTATTAATTTGGCAATGGTATCAAATTGTTTATATCCAAATTCGGCAGCTATCTTAGCACCATTCTCTTGGTTTTCATCATAAAAACCAACAAGATCATATTTTTCAGATTGTTGCAATAAACGTAAGTGTATTTTTCCGAGGTGACCAGCACCTAAAACGCCAACTTTTAGCATAAAAATAAATTTTACCAAAAATAGAAATTAATTGATAAATGGTAATTGATAATTGCTAATTTGTTTTCTATTTTTACCGAATAAATTGCAACCCAAATTGAAAGATACTAGTAAACATTTAGGCCTTCGAAATCAATTAGCCAAACTATTGGAAGAAAAAGGGATTACCGATAAAAATGTATTAGACGCTATTCGTAAAATTCCGAGACATTTATTCCTTAATTCGAGCTTTGAAGACTTTGCTTATCAGGACAAAGCATTCCCTATTGCTGCTGGGCAAACAATTTCACAACCCTATACTGTAGCTTTTCAAAGTCAGTTACTTCAAGTAAAAAAAGATGATAAAATATTAGAGATTGGCACCGGTTCTGGTTATCAAACAGCAGTTTTGGTGGCTTTAGGAGCTAAAGTGTATTCCGTCGAAAGACAAAATGAGTTATTTAAAATCACTTCCGTTTTATTGCCAAAATTAGGCATTCGCCCTAAACATTTGTCTTTTGGAGACGGTTATAAAGGATTACCCAATTTTGCTCCATTTGACAGTATAATTGTAACGGCAGGAGCACCAATTATTCCTAAAGCTTTAATGGCGCAACTTAAAGTAGGAGGAAGGTTAGTTATTCCTTTGGGGAAAGACGAACAAGTAATGACAATGCTAATTCGCAAAAACGAAACTCAATTTGAAAAGCATGAATTTGGCGATTTTAAATTTGTGCCTTTATTGGAAGATAAAAATTAAAAAGATTTTTTAATTCTATCCAAATCTCTCTTGGTGTCTTGTTCTTTAAGTGATTCTCTTTTATCGTAAGTTTTCTTTCCACGACATAGTCCAATATCAAGCTTGGCTAAGCCTTTTTCATTAGTAAACAACTTCAACGGAATAATAGTAAGTCCTTTGGTATCCATTGCTCTTTCGAGTTTTTTAAGTTCTCTCTTGTTGAGTAACAGTTTGCGTTCACTTTTGGCTTTATGATTAAACTGATTTCCATATAAGTACTCATCAATTTGAGTGTTGATAGCAAACAATTCATTGTTGTGAAATTCACAAAATCCCTCCGTTATATTTGCTTTTCCTAACCTTATTGATTTTATTTCAGTTCCAGTTAATACTATACCAGCAGTATACGTTTCAATTATTTCATAATCGAACTTAGCACGCTTATTAAGTATATTAATTGTTTTCAACATAGGATGGCAAATGTAATTCAAAATCAAGATTTATTGAAATCAATGTATTGAATTTATTAAAAATAGTTTGTGTTTTAAGATAGATAATAATATTTTGTTAAATTAGTTCTGTCAAACAATTCAAAATAAAACTTATGTGTAAAAAAATTCTAAAATTAGTAGTTTTAGGGTTGATGTTTTTTTCATCATGTACTAAAGAGGATTCAAACAATAGTAATACAATAGTAATTGATGCCACTCAAAAAAAACCTTTAACACCGCAGGAAATTAATGCCAAAATTGATGAATCTTTGAATACAGAAGGAACATTCAATTGGAGCGAAGCATCTTCTCATTTACTTTGGAGTGCAGTAGTCAATGGGAATAATGTTGTAACCATTGGATTTGGAAGTTCAAAAAATGATTTTGAAAGAGCAAAGTCAGCAAATAATTTAAAAATACAGAACGATTTATTGGCTCTTATAGCTAAGTATGAAAATAAAAATTTAGATGAAGTTTTACTTTTATCTGATTCAAGTTTAAACTTAATAGATGTCTTTATATCAAAGCAGGAAACAATAATTGCTTTGAGAAAATCGAAATTTATCCGCTACATTGAACCCGCAGATTATAAATATTTTGCTATTGAAAATACCAATCGCTCAAGTGTTGGCACCAGCTCTGGGTGTGGATATGAATCTGAGATTTTAAGTGATTCTGATTATACAATTACAACTCCTAATGCCAAAGTTCCTTGGACATTTTACCAACATAATATACCAAATGCTTGGTCTTTGAGCACAGGAAGTGGAATTACTATTGGCATTGTTGATACTGGAGTTTCTCCAAATCAAACACTTTTAGGTTCTAGTTTTAATAACGGACTTTCATCTGGTAGAACTATTCAAAAATATGGAGTATATGTTGATTCGATTTGGCCTTGGGTTACAACAACAGATGGTGTAAACGATTTATGCGGACATGGAACCAGTATGGCTTCTGTAGCTGCTGCACCAAGAAATGACAAAGGATTACCTGTTGGTGTAGCATATAATGCCAATTTAGTTACTTATAGAGCAGCTTACAATGTTGTATTAGATGGATATCAGGAGCAAGAAGGGGTAAAAAAAGCTTTCACAGCATTAGCAGATAATACTAAAGTGAAGATTATTTCTATGTCAATGGGGTATGTTTTTTCTGTTGGAAAAATTGAAGATGCCATTAGATATGCTTACGGCAAAGGAAAACTTATTTTTTGTGCCGCTGGAACTTCAACTAATTTCACCACATTTGTTGGAGTGATTTTCCCAGCTTGGATGCCAGAAACTGTAGCGGTAACTGGAGTTAAAGAGGGGTCAACTTATCAAGCCTGTGATGTGTGTCATACAGGTGGTAAAGTAGATTTTACAGTGGTAATGCAAAAAGCCATTTCCGGAAATACGGTGCCAGTTGACAGTTATTATGACAATCAAACTGACTACGTTGGAGGTTCTTCGGTAGCAACGGCTACTACAGCAGGAATAGCTGCATTGGTTTGGTCAAAACATCCAACTTGGACAAGAGATCAAGTGTTGGGAAAAATGAAACAGTCGGCCAATTTATATCCAAACAGAAATGCTGAATATGGTTATGGAAATATCAATGCTTTACTAGCCGTTCAATAAAAGTATATAACTTACTAAAGAAGAGTCATTAATTTAAATTTTAATGGCTCTTTTTATTTCAAATTATTGTTATTTTTATCACATGCAAATTAATAGCTCCAAAGACCCACTTCATGGTATCACTCTTAAGAAAATTGTAGAGCAACTAGTAGATTTCTATGGTTTTGATACATTGGGGGAATTAATTAAGATCAAATGTTTTCGAGAAAATCCATCAGTAAAATCAAGCCTTACTTTTTTAAGAAAAACAGATTGGGCAAGAAAAAAAGTCGAAGAATTATACTGTAGAACACTACCAAAAATCAAATAAAAAATAATTCCAAATTAGTTTAAGATACTAAAATCGAACCTGTACGATTTAAAGTGATAACTATAAATAAATATTAAGACCTGAAATTCCTTCTAAGCAAAGAATAGATTACGGTATCCCAATATTTTCCTTCCCAAAGTTCATTCTCCAAAATATGTGCTTCTTTAACAAAACCATTTTTTTGCAAAACTCGTTCAGATGCAATGTTGTCAGGATCTATAATGGCTTCGATAGAGTGGAGGTTCATATGCTCAAAACCATAGGCAACTACAATTTTAATAGCCTCAGTAATATAGCCTTTGCCATTGAATTCGGGTAATGACATATAACCGATTTCTGCTCTATGATTTTCAGGTTGTATTCTATAATGTCCAATGATACCTATAATTTTATTGTTCCCTTTTATAGTTATGCCCCAATTAATACCAACATTACTTTGAATTTTTTCTTCAATCATAGCTATATGTTCCAAAGCATCTTCTTTGGTTTTTGCCAATGGCCTTGGAATGTACTTCATGGTTTCAGGATTACCACGCATTGCCAATACTTCTTCAACGTCATTTATATCAATGCGTCTTAAAAGTAATCGCTCAGTTTCTAAGTTTATAAAAGGATGAAAGTTTATAGAAAGCATAACTCTTTTTGCAAATTTATAGAATATAATTTTGAAATAATAAAATCGCTTTTGCAATATATTTTGTTAAGTCTAAAACATAGTTTTCAAGAATAAAAATTTGAATTATAATTAATTATGATTTATTTGAAATTATATTTTTTTTAAATAAATCTTGTTTAAGAAACTTATTTTATTAATTTTATCTAACCCAAAATCTATTTTTAACTTAATCTTATTAAATATGAAACCTAATTTCGAGACTATCGAAAAGGAAAAAAATCAACTTCTTTCTTTTCCATCTTCTGAAGTTTTAGAAACAACAGAAGAAATGCAGCGCCGTTATGAAGAATTAAATAAGGCTTTAGCTTTAGGTAATTTAAAACATTCCAAAAGCAGGATTTATTTTGAGGATAATCTCTCCAAAAAAGTTGTAGAAACTACTGTATGGGGAATAACAGACCAAAAGGTAATACTTAACCAAGGTCATTAAATACCTATAAATAGGATTTATAAATCAGCTTGAATAAAAAACCACTCAAAAGAGTGGTTTTTTATTTTTAGGAATATTGATTTATTACATCGATAAAGTGTATATAAGTAAGAATAATACCCTTGTTAAAATAAATAAAGTGTATTTCATCGATTTTTTTTGATACTTTAACGGTATTTAGTGTAGTATTGTATAACCAAATCAAACAAAATACGTTCTGTCATTATTAATCTGAATAAAGTGTTTGCCCCACATCTACTTTATTAAAAACTTAACCTACTACTATGAAAGCAAAAATGTTTAGAGCATTGTTGCCGTTAGCAATTGTGTTCACTATGGTATCTTGTTCTTCTGACTCTTCAGAAGCTTCTTCGACTGACAAAAAAATTGTAACTACCTATAATTACAATGAGACAGAAACGAAGTTAGTAACCCTTATCAACAATTATCGTCAAAGCATTGGATTGAATACTTTAGAAGTAATCAATCACATCTCTTACAAATCGGAAGAGCACAACAAGTATATGATTGATAATAAAGTGGTAAATCATGATTACTTTTATGATCGTTCACAAAACCTGATACATGTATTAGGGGCTGAGACAGTAGGTGAAAACATTGCTTACAATTATTTAACTGCCGAAAGTGCTTTTAATGCCTGGATGAATAGTCCGGCTCACAAAGCAAACATTGAAGGAGATTTTACTCATATTGGAATTTCCGTAACTACCGATCCAGCAACTGGAAGAAAATATTACACGAACATGTTTATGAAAAAAAGAGCATAACCATGCGTACAAAAAGAAAATAATAGTTTGATTATTGTTTTGTTTGATTTTGACAGATCTCTAAAAGCCCGCAAATTTTGCGGTTTTTTTTTATATCATATCTTCAGGTTTTACCCATGCATCAAAATCTTCGGCTGTGACATAGCCAAGTCTAATAGCTTCTTCTTTTAAGGTGGTACCGTTTTTATGTGCGGTTTGTGCAATCTCTCCTGCTTTGTAATATCCTATTTTAGTATTCAAAGCAGTGACAAGCATCAATGAATTATCAACTAATTCTCTAATTCGTTTGTAATTAGGCTCAATACCAGAAGCACAATGCTCATCAAAAGAGGAACAGGCCTCTCCTAGCAATTGGGCTGATTGGAGGAAATTTGCTGCTATCATAGGTTTGAAAACATTGAGTTCATAATGACCTTGCATGCCACCAACCCCTATAACTACATCATTTCCCATGACTTGTGCACAAACCATGGTTAGCGCTTCACATTGGGTTGGGTTTACTTTTCCAGGCATTATGGAAGAACCTGGTTCATTCTCGGGAATGAGAATTTCTCCAATTCCAGAACGTGGACCAGAAGCCATCATGCGAATATCATTGGCAATTTTATTTAAAGAAATAGCCAGTTGCTTTAAAGCGCCATGACTTTCGACCATAGCATCATGGGAAGCCAAAGCTTCAAATTTATTAGGAGCAGTGACTAAGGGTAAACCAGTAAATTTTGAAATGTATTCTGCTACTTTTACATCATAACCTTCTGGGGTGTTTAAACCTGTACCTACAGCAGTTCCTCCAAGAGCCAATTCTGAAAGATGAGGTAAGGTGTTTTTTAAGGCATTTAAACCATGGTTTAATTGAGCCACATAGCCCGAAATTTCTTGACCAAGTGTTAAAGGAGTGGCATCCATGAGGTGAGTTCTTCCAATTTTGACCACGTTAGCAAATGTCTTAGCTTTTGTATCTAAAGTATCACGGAGTTTTTCAATATTTGGAATACTACTGTCAATGAGGGTTTTATAGGCTGCAATATGCATGGCAGTAGGGAAGGTATCGTTGGACGACTGCGATTTGTTGACATCGTCATTGGCTTTCAAAATCGCTTCACCTTGACCAATTTTAGAACCTGCAAGAACTTGCGCTCTGTTGGCAATGACTTCGTTCACGTTCATATTGCTTTGTGTGCCAGAGCCTGTTTGCCAAATGACTAATGGAAATTGGTCATCGAGTTTACCAGAAAGTATTTCGTCACATACTTGGGAAATAAAATCTCGTTTTGCTATTGATAATACTCCTAAATCACAATTGGTATAAGCTGCCGCTTTTTTCAGATAAGCAAACCCATAAATAATTTCTTTAGGCATAGATGCTGCTGGACCAATTTTGAAATTGTTGCGAGAGCGTTCGGTTTGAGCGCCCCAGTATTTATCGGCAGGAACTTTAACGGTTCCCATAGTATCACTCTCTAATCGGAATTCCATAATTATTATGTTTAAATTAGCCCGGATGGGAGCAAGCTACCATGTAGCGCGGACAGCCGGAAATAGCTCCTAAAATAAATCCTAAAAGTTATAACAAATTTACAGTTAAAAACTATTGAATAAAAACAGTTTTGTTATTTGGTAACCTAAATTATTACTATTACATTTGCGTATAATTCAAAAAATTCCGGAAAACATGTTTGAATTTCAACAGTATTTAGGCTTCTTAGCATTCTTAACCATTTTGACCATTGGTTTTTGGTTGATGATGTTCTTGATTACATTCATCGTTCCTTATTGGATTTTTGGTGGCGTAAAAGAATTATTGCAAGAAAGAAAAGCAAAAAGAGAAGCTGAACAAACAGCTTAATTTTAAGTTTTTGTTACAAAAAAGTCCCGAGCAATCGGGACTTTTTTTATGTATTAACCTGGGAAATCTCCGTTATCATTGTTGTCTTGGTTTCCTTTTGGTTTTTTCTCTTTTTCGTTTTTATGAACATTAAAGCGATACAAAAAGGTTAGGTTAATTTGTCTCACTCTCATTTGCATTTCATTGTAAGAACTTAAACTAGGGATATGGGTTTCCGATATTCTCTTTCTGGAATTGAATACATCGTTTACATTTAAAGAGATGGTAGCTTTGTCTTTGAATAAATCTTTACTAAATCCAAGATTAGCAGCTAAAATTCCTATGGTATTTCCTTGCGGAGTATTCTGTGGAGCGTTGTAGGTGGCATTAGTTTGAAAATCAATTTTAAAAGGAAGTGTGACTCTAGAGTTTAGTTTGGCAAACCAACTACCGGCTGGTATATTTGTACTTTCATAAACAATATCAGTAGAACCATTTAATTTATATTGATAATTTCCTTTTAGTCTACTTTGGAAAATATTAAAATTACCATTCAATTTCCACCATTTTACAGGTGAATAATTGATGTTGAATTCAAAGCCAATTCTAATATCGGTATCTAAATTTACTGGGGTTGAGATGGTAACAGGTGTTTCGACAGTTTGTCCATTTACAATTGAAGTTACTACATCGCCATTGGGTCTTCTAATGAACTGAAAAGGGCTATTGGTTTTATTGTAATAAAGAGTAGAAGTAATAGTTGTTCTACCTATTTTTTTCAATATTCCAAGTTCGACAGCATCTGTTAATGATGGGTTTATATCTGTATTTCCGACAAATAAATTAATGTTACTTGAATAGTTAGAGAATGGCGATAAAAATCGGTAACGAGGTCTTGAAATTCTTCGGCTATAATTTAAAGACACATTCGTATTGTCATTAACTTCATAATTTAAAAAAGCACTTGGAAAAAAGTTATGGTACTTTTTGTTTTTAAAATCATTGGTCGTTAATAGATTGATGTCAATATTTGAATCTTCATATCGTATTCCGAATTGATAAGATAATTTTTTGAATTTTGAACCGAATTGTGTGTATAAAGCATTGAAATTTTCTCTGTAATCAAAGGTGTTCGTGTAATTGGTATAAGGGGTGTAGTTTCCAAAAGTATCAATACTTCCAACATTATATTTTGTCAATAGTGTGTTGAAATCGCCTTTATATCCAGTTTCAAATTTGCTTTCTTTCCCAATAGGTACTACATAATCGGCTTGTAGTAAATTTTTACTTTGTGTTTGTAAATTATTAGTCGATTCCTTTGTTAAATCACTAATTGCACCTTCGCAACTATTTGTTATTGTGGCAAAATCATTATCTATATTTTTTGATGTTGTAAATAAAAGGTTCAAATTATGCCCTTCTTTCTTAAACTGTTTAGAATATATAGAGCTAAATTCAATATCTTCGGTTTTAGTAAATTGATCAGTAAATCTATATTGATAGAAAATATTATCTGTTTCGTTATTATATAAATTATCGTAAATAGGGCTTGCACCATTAGCCTTTCTATATGAAAATGAGTTAGTCCATGTGGTAGAATCATCTAAATACCAATCGGTTCCCAAACCATAATTAAATCCTTTTCTACCATTTTGTCGATTAATCTTTTCATCAATTGATTTAATCAAGTCTCCGTTATCATCAAAATATTTACTATTGTTAACCCCTTTACCTTTTGATTTACTATCATTAATTCCTAATGAAGTAAAAAGGTTAAAATCTTTAGTTTTATAGTTAAATGTACCCACTAAGCTAAAGTTTCTCGGATCGCCAGCAGTCCCTACTATAGTTCCATTTACGCCTTGATTTTTTCCTTTTTTCAAAACGATATTGATGATTCCACCACCGCCTTCAGCGTCATAACGGGCAGAAGGATTTGAAATGACTTCAATTTTATCTAAGGCATCTGCTGGAATAGATTTCAAAGCATCGGCAATATTGATAGCAGTCGAAGGTCTCCCGTCTATAAATATTTTTACATTACTATTGCCTCTTAAACTAACATTACCATCTCCATCAACCGTAACCGAAGGCACATTATCAAGGACGTCACTTGCTGTCCCTCCTTTGGCAGTGATGTCTTGCCCAACATTATATACTTTTTTATCCAATTTAATTTCAACGGCAGCTTTTTCTGCAGTGACCACAACTTCCGTTAATTGGGTTGCATCTTCTTCTAAAGCTATAATACCAAGATTTAAATTTGTTGCAAGTTGTTTTTGACCAATAAACGTTGGTTTGAATGAAATAAATTCTACCGTTATATCGTAAGTGCCAGGTGTGATCTCAACGGTATAGTCGCCTTTATTATCAGTGATACCGCCAAAAACTTGTTTTGGATTTTTATTGTTTTTTAAAGTAATCGTAGCATATTCAAGTGGAAGTTTGCTAGTTTTTTCAATTACTTTTCCGGTGATGGTTATTTTTGAACCTTTTTGAGTTTCTTGAGAAAACATTAAAAAAGTACTGCATATAAGTAATAGAGTAGAGATAATCTGAATTTTTTTCATTTGATTTTTTGTCCTTTGAATTGCAAAATTACGTTTTAACCAACCTTGACTCCACAAATTTTTGTTAAATAAAAGGTGTTTTGACTAAAAGAAATTTTCTAATTTGTCCATTTCTCTTCCAATAATTGCCTTGTCACCATCAATAACTATAGGTCTTTCGATAAGAATTGGATATTTTACTAAAGCGTCTATAATATCATTGTCAGTTAAAGATTTATTTTTGAAGTTATCAATCCAAATACTTTCTTTTATCTTACTATAGCTATTGGGTTGACTTTTAGTTTTTTCAATAACTTTTTTATTTCAATTTCAGAAAGAGGATGCTCTAGGTAATTAATGATTTCGTATTTTTTATTAGAATCATTCAGAAAAGCTAAGCAGCTTCTTGATTTACCACATCTTGGATTATGTAAAACTTGTAACATTTTTTTATTGCAAAGTAATTAATATTAATCATAAAAAAATTACCTTAGACCATTAAAATTTTTGAGATGTATATCAAACAATTATTGAAATCAAAACCCAAAAGTTTATCGCTTTATTTACCAATTCCATTGATGTTTTTTATATTGATGGTTCAGAATTATTTAGTTATAAAGCTATTAAAATTAGATGTTAATCAAATCATTAAAGCTGAAATCAAAGAAAAAGGAGTGAATGAATTTTTTATTGAAAATATGATTCCTTTTGTATTTGGTCTAATTTTACTTTTTGTTTGGGTTAAATACTTGCATAAACAAACCATATTATCATTAACAACTTCGAGAAACAAAGTTGATTGGAGCCGAATATTCTTTTCTTTCTTTGTTTGGAGCCTATTTACTGTGGCTTCTACATTGGTTTTATATTATACAAACCCGGCAGATTTTCAGCTAAATTTTAAGCCAATTCCCTTTTTGATTTTAGTTGTATTAGCAGGATTTTTGATTCCTATACAAACTAGTTTTGAAGAATACCTTTTTAGAGGATATATGATGCAGGGAATTGGGCTAGCTATTCGAAAAAAAATAGTACCATTATTAATTACTTCATTTATGTTTGGCATGATGCATATAGCCAATCCAGAGGTTGATAAAATGGGAAATATTATTCTTGTTTATTACATTGGGACAGGATTGTTTTTAGGGATTATTACCCTTATGGATGAAGGGCTCGAATTAGCATTAGGATTTCATGCAGCGAATAATCTTGTTGGAGCTTTGCTAATTACTTCAGATTGGTCAGCATTGCAAACAGATTCTATTTTTAAAGATACCTCTAGCCCTTCAGCTGGTTTTGATGTTTTATTGCCAGTATTTATTATTTTTCCACTGCTATTGTTTCTTTTTAGTAAAAAATACAAATGGAATAATTGGAAGGAAAAATTATTAGGAAACATCCAATTGGATTCAAAAGATATAATGCTAAATACAGAAAATCATGAATAACCCAACCTACGAAAATGTCCACAATCTATTCAAATTGAACGGATTTCACCTTGACAGAAATGATTTATGCCGAGTGGCTTATAGTTTTATTAAGGAAGGAGAGGAGTTTGAAAAACCTGTTGGTGATTTTTTGTTGGATTGGTTTGATAGTAAAAGTTATATCGAAATGCAAACTTCGGGAACTACTGGAAAGCCTAAAATTATTTCTGTTAGCAAACAAGCTATGGTAAATTCAGCATTAGCGACAGGCGATTTTTTTGATTTACAGCCAGGTCAAAAAGCCTTGCATTGTTTGCCAGTAAAGTATGTTGCAGGCAAAATGATGTTGGTTCGCGCCATGATTTTGGGATTAGATATAGATTTTGTGGCTCCAAGTTCACATCCTTTATATCATAATGAAATCGAGTATGATTTTGCAGCAATGGTACCTTTACAAGCACAAAACTCTTTATCTGAATTAAAAAAAGTTAAGAAACTCATAGTGGGTGGAGCAGCTATTAATAAAACACTTGAGAAACAATTATTAAAATTGCCTACCCAAGTTTATGAAACCTATGGTATGACTGAAACCATAACACATATTGCTGCTCGAAAATTAGGCGAAAAAGCCTTTACTGTTTTACCTGATGTTACCATTTCCTATGATAAAAGAAATTGTTTAGTGATACATGTGCCACGTGTTTCTGAAGATGTGATAGTGACCAATGATATTGTTGAATTACTCAATGAAAATCAGTTTATTTTCTTAGGACGAATGGATAATGTTATCAATAGTGGGGGTATAAAATTAATTCCAGAACAAATTGAACATAAATTAGCTCATAAAATTCACCAGCGGTTTTTTATTGCATCCAAACCTGATGCTGAGTTGGGAGAAAAAGTGATATTAGTTATAGAAGGAGAACAACAACTTTTTGAAGATTCACTTTATGATGAATTAGATAAATACGAAAAACCTAAAGAAATTGTATTTGTTTCAAAATTTATGGAAACCACAACAGGAAAGATTCTTCGAAAAGAGTCAATTGCATAAAATAAAAGGCGCTAAAAGTAATCTCTTAGCGCCTTTTTTGATATAGGAACAAACACTATTTTTTCCATTTTAAAATAATAATCAGCAGAATGTTTTCCACCTCCATAGAAGGCGTAAAAAGAGCTTATTCCAAAAATAACTAACGCCAAAATTAAATTGCCTACATGCATTTCGCCAAAGAAATTAATGAGGATGGCACCAGCCAAAATGGGTAATTGTGCTATAATTGCCCAACGAGTGAGTAAACCAAAAATAATCATTATGCCACCCATGATATGAGCTGCAGCAATGTAATGGAAAGTTAGCATGCCTCCCATAAAATTACTTACAGGCGAAATTAAATCTTCAAAATCCCTATTGTTGGTGATAAAATGTGCCCCTTTGTAGATAAAGAAAATGCCTAAGGCAATTCGAAGGGCATCTAAGCCATAATTGGTATGAGCATTCGCCCATTTGTTCAAACCTTTTACTGAAGTATCCATAATAATAAAGTTTAAAATTCAGCCTAAGTTACTAATTTTAAATATATTATATTCTTAATTCAGTAAAAAAATATCCACTAATTAATTTACATTGATATAAAAATCATCTGTCATAACTTCTACCTCGTTACTATTTTTGATTTTATATTTTGTAGTTTGCCAAGTAGTCGTAGGATTCAATCTGATTCTTTCGCCATTAATTTTAATATCCACAGGCATGTCAAAATCTTCTACCATAGCTATCCAGCGGCATTCTAGATTTTCATTATTGATGCGGTATTCTAAACGAGGAATAGTACCATATCGCAGGTATTGGTTAAATACTTTGGTCAAATCCATTCCAGTTTCAGCGTTATAAAAGTTTATGACAGTATTAGTGTCAATGATTTGATGGCGATAGGTTTCAGAATAGTTCAGCAATATTTTCCACCATTTATTATCATCATTAACAAGATGGCGAATGGTATTAAGCATTAGAGCACCTTTAGAATACATATCGCCCGAACCTTCTTTGTTGACGCCATATTTACCAATAATTGGTCCGTCATTATTAACGGTGTTTTTTAAACCATTAACATAAACTTGGCCTTTATCATACCCATATTGGCACTCTACATATACCGCTTCGCTATAGGTGGTAAAGCTTTCATGTATCCACATATCGGCTATATCTTTTGATGTGATGCTGTTACCAAACC
This sequence comes from Flavobacteriaceae bacterium, assembly GCA_947472705.1. Lineage (GTDB taxonomy): Bacteria > Bacteroidota > Bacteroidia > Flavobacteriales > Flavobacteriaceae > Flavobacterium. The sequence goes on along the minus strand of CANJDA010000025.1, from coordinate 5,037 downwards.
ATTCGTGGCCACTTTCATGCACTATGATATAATCAAAGTTCATCCCGATACCTGTACCTGAACGATCATGACCTAGATACCCTTTTAAATACGTATTTCCGTAGGCAACGGCACTTTGATGTTCCATACCTAAATAGGGTGTTTCTACTAATTTATAGCCATCCTCAACAAAAGGATAAAGGCCAAATTTGCTCTGAAAGCAATCCAACATCGGTTTTACTCCCTCAAATTGTATTCGAGCCTTATCTTCATTATCACGTAATACATAGTAATCTAAATCTAGTCCTTTATAATTGTCATGAAAATGTGCAAATTCTGCTATAGTTACATTGATATCATAATTGTTTATAGGGTTTTTGACTTCCCAATCCCAGCGCGTAAAATCATTGTGTAAATCTTCGGAACCCATTAGCCTGCCATTAGATACCGCAGTCAATCCGTTTGGAACAGCAATTTTCATTGTAGCTCCATTATCAGGTTCATCACTTTGAGAATCTTTACAAGGATACCATAAACTAGCTCCTGTACCTTGACACGCCACACCAATCCATGGTTTTCCATTCATATCAGTAGTGAAAACAAAACCTCCGTCCCAAGGAGCTCGCTTGGCATTTATAGGTTTTCCAGAATAATAAAAGCGTAGTTTTTGTTTAGAGTTTAATTCTAAAAACGACGGAAAATCAATAAAAACAGCATTATAATCTCTTTTGTATTGTAGTTTTTTTGAATTAAAAATAATAGAATCAATCTTCATATTACTGAATAAATCCAATTGAAGTTTTTGAGTATTATCAACTACTTTAAAAGTAATGTCATTGAATCCAATTATTGATTTTTCATTGGGGTTGATTTTAATGTTTAAATCATAATGTAGGATATCATAGCAAGTGCGTTCATACCTCAAACCACCTTGAAGTGAGTCCTTTCGGGTAATTTTTTCCTGTGCAAAGAGGATAGTGTTTGAACCGATGGCTATTAATAATACTAAAAGAATATTTTTCATAGTAACCTAATTTTCATCATGGTTAGTAGTTTGTTTAATGAATTTGTTACCAAAAGTCTGCTTCAACACTAATTGTCATCATTTCTTTAGAAACAGGATGCTGAAAGGTGATACTTTCTGCATGTAAATGTAAACGATTTGCCTTAGTGCCGTATAAATCATCTCCAACAATTGGGGCATTCAAACCATCAGGATGTGCAGCATGAACGCGCAATTGATGTGTTCTTCCAGTAATAGGATAGAAGTAGACCAGAGTTTGATTATTTATACGATAAATTACTTCCCATTTGGTTTTAGCAATTTTACCAAACTCGTAGCATAACAATTGGTTAGGGCGATTATCTAAATCAACACGTAATGGTAATTCAATACTACCGCTTTCTTGATTTAGCACACCTTCTAATAGCGCTACATATCGTTTTTTGACTTGTCTTTTAATGAATTGTGATTGTAATTTTTTATGAATTTCAGCTGTTTTGGCAATTAATAATAATCCAGAAGTCGACATGTCTAATCGGTGTACAACCAATGGTCCTGTTGCATTAGGATATTTTTGTTTCATTCGCCAGTAAACCGAATCGACAACCTTTTTCCCTGGAACCGAAAGGAACTCAGCAGGTTTATTTACTATAGCAAAATAATTATCTTCATAAACAACGTCTAGTTCTTTCCCTTCCGCCGGATTTAAAATAAATGGATTATCATCCATTTCAATGCCTTGAAGCATGTGGGCTAATATTGGTTGACACTTACCAGTACAAGCAGGATAGTATTGTTTGTGTTTTCTAACTTCAGACTTTGGCGATTGTCCCCACCAAAATTCAGCCATAGCTATTGGTTTTAAATTATGTTGAAATGCATAATGCAATAGTTTTGGTGCGGCACATTCACCTGCACCGGCCGGTGGATTGCCGTCGAAAATTTCGCTCAAACTTTTTAATTCTTTATACTGGTTTAAGAAGGTATATTTCTCGAATAATCGCTGCTGTAATGCGGCCGATTTTTGTTTTCGGGTTTCTTTTAGGGTTTCTATTTTTGAAGTGAATTGGAACAGCTTCTGAGTAGCTTCATCTATTTTGTATTGCCAGTGTTGGGTCATTTTTTTAAGCAAAATACCTTCTTCCTGACTCGCTTTATTGAGCATCTCTAAATCAGTAGTAATGCTTGGATTCTTTCTTATTTCGGCACGAGTTTTTTTGCTTAACTTTATTTTTATTTTTTGTTCAGTAATTTCTTTTTCAGATTGTTGCATAACCTTTTGTAAGTAATCGATTGAAGCTATATAGTCAATTGAATTTTCCAAAATTTCAATTTCGAGGTTAAGCTGGTTAATGCTGATTTCTTCTTTTTTAAAGAAGCCCTTATTGTCTAACATATCATAAACTGTCGGCACAAAAAAAGAATGTTGATTGCTCTCAGCTAACTTTCCAGAGAATGCCCATAAATAGCCTAACTCACCTTGCTGATTTTGTACCACCAAGACGCCAAACATTTTTCCAATCACAAAACCTTCTTGATTATCAACTAATCCAAAGTTGTGTTCAAAATCGGTTTGAGTTTCTAAGTAGTTTTGCAATTCATTAGCTGCAATTACGCTTAACTCATGGGGCTCGTAATAAAATGGAAAGGTAAATTTTTCAGGAAGTTGAATTTCTGAAACGTTGTATTTGAATTTTTGAAGTAAAGTGTTAGGCATTATAAATTTTAAACCTGAATCACTCCCAAATTAAACTTTTTCTCAATAGGAGCGTGGTTGGCAGCTTCTATTCCCATAGAAATCCAAGTTCGGGTTTCTAAAGGATCAATGATAGCATCAGTCCATAATCTTGCGGCAGCATAATAAGGAGAAACTTGAGCATCATAACGGGCTTTGATTTTATCAAACAGTTCTTGTTCCACTTTTTCATCCACCGTTTCGCCTTTGGCTTTTAGTGAGGAGGCTTCGATTTGGGCTAATACTTTGGCAGCTTGTGTTCCTCCCATAACTGCGAGTTCTGCACTTGGCCATGCAAATATCAATCTTGGATCATAGGCTTTGCCACACATGGCGTAGTTGCCTGCTCCATAAGAATTACCTACAATTACAGTGAATTTTGGCACCACAGAATTAGAAACGGCATTGACCATTTTGGCTCCGTCTTTAATTATTCCACCATGTTCACTTTTGGATCCAACCATAAATCCGGTAACGTCTTGAACAAATACCAACGGAATTTTCTTTTGATTACAATTGGCAATAAAACGGGTGGCTTTATCGGCAGAATCGGAATAGATTACACCACCAAACTGGATTTCTCCTTTTTTGGTTTTAGAAACCGTACGTTGATTGGCTACAATTCCAACAGCCCAGCCATCAATTCGGGCATAACACGTAATGATGGATTTACCATAATCAGGTTTGTACATATCCATTTCAGAATTGTCAACCATGCGTTTGATGATTTCTATCATATCATATTGGTCGCTTCTTGATTTTGGAATGATGCCGTAAATATCTTTTTCTTCCAAAGCTGGTTTTTGAGGTGTTTCTCGATTGAAACCTGCTTTATCGTAATCACCGATTTTGCCAACAATACTTTTAATTCGGTCTAAAGCATCTTTGTCGTCTTTTGCTTTATAATCGGTTACTCCTGAGATTTCGCAGTGAGTTGTAGCTCCGCCAAGAGTTTCATTATCGATGTTTTCTCCTATGGCAGCTTTTACTAAATAGCTTCCGGCAAGGAAAATGCTTCCCGTTTTGTCTACTATCATAGCCTCATCACTCATGATTGGGAGGTAAGCACCACCTGCTACACAACTGCCCATAACTGCAGCAATTTGGGTAATACCCATACTACTCATCACGGCATTGTTTCTAAATATTCTACCAAAATGTTCTTTATCGGGGAAAATTTCGTCTTGCATCGGTAAATACACTCCAGCTGAATCTACTAAATAGATTATAGGCAAGTGATTTTCTATAGCGATTTCTTGTGCGCGAAGGTTCTTTTTTCCAGTAATGGGAAACCATGCACCAGCTTTTACAGTAGCGTCATTGGCCACTACAATACATTGTTTTCCTTTGATATAGCCAATTTTTACTACCACACCACCCGAAGGACAACCGCCGTGCTCAACATACATGCCGTCTCCAACAAAAGCACCTATTTCGATGCTTTTAGCTTTGGCATCAAGTAAATAGTCAATGCGTTCACGGGCTGTCATTTTACCTTCTGCATGTAGCTTTTCAATTCGTTTGATACCACCACCTAGTTTTACTTTAGCAAAGTGTTGTTTTAAATCGGTTAGTAAAAGTTTGTTGTGATCTTCGTTTTTATTGAAGTTGATGTCCATGGGTTATATTTTATATCACTTTGTTCAGCATTAAGGGTATTTCCGAATGTCCACTGGACATTCTCCTCTTAATATCAAATGTGCTAAAATACGAAAAGGTTTTCAATATGATAAAGCTTACCATTTGATTTTTAAACCAATTAAGAAACGACTTTTTTCGATTTGTTAATATTCTCTTAACATTAGATAGATACATTTGCATCATAAAAATGTACTATAATGACTTTAAATAATATCTTCCAATTTTTAGTTCCAAAGGATAAAAAGTTTTTTCCATTATTTGAACAAGCTTCAACAAACTTAATTTTATTAGCGGAAACATTGCATGAAGCGGTGAATGCGCCCAAAGCGGAGAGAGAGGATTATTATGCTAAAATAGAAGAATTAGAAGCCACTATTGAAGAGATTACTCATAAAACTCACCTAGAATTGAGTAGAAACTTTATTACTCCTTTTGATCGTGAAGACATTCACTCTTTGATTAAAGCCATTGATAATGTTGCGGATAACATGCATGGTGCCGCCAGTAGAATGCGTTTGTATCAGGTGGAAAAAATCACCAAATCGATTCGTAAATTAACAGAAATTAATTTAGAGGCATGTCAATTAATTGGTCTTGGAATCAAGCAATTGAAGGATATGAACAACCTTAAATCGATAAAAGAGACTTGTAAAAAAATCAATAAATTAGAAAGTAAAGC
>CANJDA010000024.1 GCA_947472705.1 Flavobacteriaceae bacterium | reverse complement strand
AGAAGTTAAGCCCGATTGCGCAGATGGTACTGCAGTTATGTGGGAGAGTATGTCGCTGCCTTTTTTAGTGGAAAGCCTGTTTCGAAAGAAACAGGCTTTCTTGTTTTTAAGCGGTGCAGCGCAGTCACTGCGTTCGTGTCGCTGCCTTTTTTTATGGAACCCTTCATCATTGATGAAGGGTTCTTTTTTTTATACCTGACTGCCACTGGCAGTCCTCCTCTTAATATCAAATCTTTTTTAGTGGAAAGCCTGTTTCGAAAGAAACAGGCTTTCTTGTTTTTATATGGTTATTAGCGAGCACATGAGCTCGGTTCAATTATTTACGAAAATTTTCGTCAACTAGTCCTGATGAGTTTTACAACTGATCAGGACGAGTTGCAGAACTGATCAGGACGAGTTCAAAAACTCATCAGGACTAGTTGGTGAAAAGTATTTGTGCTTATTAAAAACAGGTTTATGTTTTTAAGTTTCGGACACTTTGTGTAGTGAATTTCTGCTTTAATCATAAGCGTGAGGGATGGGAGAGGTTACCATGTAACCCGGACAGCCCGGCCCGAAGGGACACGCCCAAAAAATTAAATTAGTTTTTATTTTCAATCCATTTTCGTGCATTGACAAAAGCTTCTAACCAAGGGGAAACTTCATCTTTTTTATCAGTTGGATAGTGTGCCCAGTTCCAAGGGAAAGTGGAACGCTCTATATGTGGCATCATCACTAAATGCCTTCCTGTTTTGTCGCTTAGCATGGCGGTATTATAGTCGGAACCATTTGGATTGGCAGGATAGCCTTCATAGGCATACTTTGCTACTATGTTGTACTGACTTTCTTCATATGGTAATTTGAATTTTCCTTCTCCGTGTGAAACCCAAACTCCAAGTGTTGTTCCTGCTAAAGTTTTTAGCATCACAGAATGATTTTCTTGAACGGTAACTGAGGTAAAGATACTTTCGTGTTTATGAGAATCATTGTGTTTCATTTTGCCGTGAATCTCATGTTCTGGATTGATAACTTCCAATTCCATAAACAACTGGCAACCGTTACAAATACCAACTGATAAAGTATCTTCTCTTTTAAAGAAATTTTGTAAAGCTGTCTTGGCTTTTTCGTTGTATAAAAAGGCACCCGCCCAACCTTTAGCAGAACCTAATACATCGGAATTTGAGAATCCACCAACGGCTCCTATGAATTGAATATCATCTAAAGTTTCACGACCTGTAATCAAATCGGTCATGTGTACATCTTTTACATCAAAACCTGCTAAGTACATAGCATTGGCCATTTCACGTTCCGAATTGCTACCTTTTTCGCGGATAATAGCGGCCTTTGGTCTCTTGATTACGCTAGAGATGTCAGGAGTTTTACCAGTAAAATGAGATGGGAAAATATATTGTAAAGGTTGACTTTTATAATTATTAAAACGCTCTTGTGCTTTGTTGTTTTTGGTTTGCTTTTGATCTAATAAATATGAAGTTTCGAACCAAATATCTCTGTATTTTTGAATGCTAAATGTTGAATTGTTTATGGTTAACTGTTCTGAGTTTTCTACAGTACCAATTTTAAAAAACTCAATTCCATTTAGTGCATTTTCAAAAGTGTTATCATCCTTGGCTTGAAGCACAAGTCCAATATTTTCTGCAAATAAAATCTTTACTAAATCGTTTTCTTCGAAGGAAGAGAAATCAATTTTTGCGCCCAAGTTATTATCGGCAAAACACATTTCTAAAAGTGTAGTAATCAAACCACCACTTCCAATGTCATGTCCGGCTAAAATTTGTCGGTTTTTGATTAAACCTTGAATAGTATTGAAAGTTCTTTTGAAGAAATCGGCATCTTTTATAGTTGGAGAGTCATTTCCAATTTTATTTAAAACCTGAGCAAAAGAACTTCCGCCCAGTTTAAAATCGTCTTGCGATAGATTGATATAATAAATTGAACCGCCATTTTTTTGTAAAACTGGTTCAACCACTTTAGTGATATTTGAACAATTTCCAGCGGCTGAAATAATGACCGTACCTGGTGCAATGACTTCCTCATTTGGGTATTTTTGCTTCATGGATAAAGAATCTTTTCCAGTTGGAATGTTAATTCCTAATTCGATAGCAAAATCTGAGCAAGCTTGAACAGCTTCATATAAACGGGCATCTTCGCCTTCATTTTTGCAAGCCCACATCCAGTTGGCCGAAAGAGAAACACTTTTCAGATTATCTTTTAAAGGAGCAAAAACAATATTGGATAATGCTTCTGCTATAGCATTTCGGCTTCCATTTGTAGGGTTTATTAATCCGGCAATTGGTGAATGGCCAATAGAGGTTGCAATTCCTTCTTTTCCTTTATAATCCAAAGCCATTACGCCAACATTATTTAAAGGCAGTTGTAGTGGACCAGCACATTGTTGCTTAGCTACTTTTCCTCCTACACAACGGTCAACTTTATTGGTCAGCCAGTCTTTACAAGCAACGGCTTCAAGACGTAAAACTTTTTCTAAATAGGTTGGAATATTATCTGGAGTATAGTTTAAATCACTGTATTTTCTATTGATGGTTTTATCAGCCATGATGGTTTTTGGGGAACTTCCAAACATATCTTCTAAAGCAAAATCCATCGGTTTATCCCCTGTGGATTTGCTTTCAAACGTAAACCGATTGTTATCGGTCACTTCACCCACTTGATACATTGGTGAACGCTCTCTATCGGCAATGTGTTGTAAAGTATCAATATCATTTTTACCAATAACTAACCCCATTCTTTCCTGGCTTTCATTACCAATAATTTCTTTAGCAGAAAGTGTTGGATCGCCAACAGGTAATTTGTCTAAATCAATCAATCCGCCAGTTTCTTCCACCAATTCAGAAAGACAATTTAAATGGCCACCAGCACCATGGTCGTGAATAGAAATAATTTTGTTTACATCACTTTCAACCATGCCACGTATAGCATTTGCAGCACGTTTTTGCATTTCGGGATTCGAACGCTGGATTGCATTAAGTTCAATTCCAGAACCAAAAGCACCAGTATCAGCCGAGGAAACTGCTGCACCACCCATACCGATTCTGTAATTTTCGCCACCAAGAATCACAATTTTATCACCAGCAGTTGGTTTCTTTTTGATGGATTGGTCTAATTTACCATACCCAATTCCACCTGCTTGCATGATTACTTTATCGTATCCTAACTTTCTATTTTCTTCCTCATGTTCAAAAGTTAAGATGGAACCAGTAATTAGAGGTTGCCCAAATTTATTTCCAAAATCAGAAGCCCCGTTAGATGCTTTTAATAAAATATCCATTGGAGTTTGGTACAACCAATTTCTTTCTTTCATGCCATTTTCCCAATTTCTGTTTTCTTTTAATCGAGAATAGGATGTCATATAAACAGCTGTTCCTGCTAATGGTAAAGAACCTTGTCCACCCGCTAAACGGTCGCGAATTTCTCCACCAGAACCTGTTGCTGCGCCATTAAAAGGCTCCACCGTCGTTGGGAAATTATGAGTTTCGGCTTTTAAAGAAATCACTGAATCGAACTCTTGTGTTTGATAAAAATCAGGTTTGTCGGCACTCTTAGGAGCAAATTGAGTTACTCTTGGGCCTATGATGAACGCCACATTATCTTTATATGCAGAAACTATATCGTTAGGATTTTCGGCAGATGTTTTTTTGATGAGTTTAAATAATGAAGTTGGTTTTTCTTCTCCATCGATTACAAAAGTTCCATTGAAAATTTTGTGTCGACAGTGCTCTGAGTTGACTTGGGAGAAACCAAATACTTCTGAATCGGTTAGCTTACGACCTATTTTTGCAGCTACATTATTTAAATAGGCAACTTCTTCCGAACTTAAAGCTAAACCTTCTTTTTTGTTGTAAGCTTCAATATCTTCTATTTCAAGAATAGGTTCTGGTTTAATGTTTATTGTAAAAACATCTTGATGTAACTCATTATATTTTTGTGAAAGCATTGGATCAAAATCATTGAAATCGGCTGAAACTTTTTGAAATTCTTCTATTCTAATGATGCCTTCTATACCCATGTTTTGAGTAATTTCAACTGCATTGGTACTCCAAGGAGTTACCATAGTAGCTCTCGGTCCAATAAAAAAATCCGTCAGGACGGATTTTTCTATTTTATGTGCGTTGCCAAAAAGCCAGTTTAATTTTGAGATAGTTTCTGCCGAAAGCTCATTTTGCGATTGAATAGCAAAAACAGTTGAACTTTCGTTTCCGAAGAAATGAATCATTGTATTATTTTTAGTTGTTGTTGTAGTAGGTGCAAATTTAGGGTAAATAAACGAAACCTAAAATTGGTTTTAAATTAATTTGATGGAAAAATAATATGTTGATAGGCGCCAACATCTACTTTGCCATTACCGTCAATTACTCTATCTGTATTGATTACATCTTTAGTTATTCCTAAATCATCTCCAAAACCTTTAGCAACAGAATCATCACCAATCATCAACTTATTGTTGTAAACATCCATAAAATCAGGGCTTCCAGTTTTTTTAATTTCGCCACTTGTGGTATCGTATATAAAATTATACTCCGGAATGGTTGTGAAACTGGTTGAATTAAATTTAATTAAGCATTTACTGAAAGAAGTATTGAATGCTAAATTTGTATCAGTTGCCCTGTTCAGTCTTAATTCAATTTGGTTAGAACCATAGATGATACAGTTTTTAAAATCGGCTTGGTCTAAAGAATAAGCATGTTGTATATTGGCGTCATCGGTATAATAATTATCAATCAATACGGCTAATTGTTGTGAGCTTGACCAATTATTATTAAAAGTACAATGTTTAAACTCATATGAACCACCTAGAGTGCAGCCTAAACTAAATTGCCCAGCAGAATTGATTACCATGTTTTGCCCTTTTATTTTTGCAGTTTTGGCATAAATTCCCATATTGGCACAATTGTAAATTTGAGTATTTTCAAAAGTTGTTGTGGTACCATCATTGTGGTCTATTAAAAAACCTATGGTAGCATTTCTTAATGTTAGATTTTTTATTTTATTATTGGTACTTCCATCAGTAAGCCAAATGGTTCCCCATTGTCCGGGTACATCTGAGAAATCAGGTTCAAGTCGGTCACCTTCAAAAATGACTTCATTCTCTAAAGCTTCTGTGGAGGAGTAATTGCCATTTATTTTTAAAGAACCACCGTTCCCTACAATCAGTCCTGAATCGGCATGAAAATGGATTCGAGCTCCTGGTTGTACATTTAAAGTTTTACCATTGGGGACGGCAGCATAGCCATAGACAACATAAGGCTTGTCATTGCCCCATTCGTATTCATTACCATTTACAGGATCATTTGGGTCTAAATAAAAGCCATAAATTTCTTGGTCGCCAATAGTCAATGTTTCTGTATGGCCTTGGTCATCAATAGTCTTTGGGTATAGAAAATAAGCGTCTTGAATTAGGGTTACCAATTCTACTTTTTGATAATCCGTTTCCGTGCCTAACCTAATTTGGTCAGTATATAAAAAATCAGTTGGATTAGCTTCGGCCACATCGGCTGTGACTTCTATGAAAATATACATACTGTCTTTGGCTAAAAGCTCAACATCGTGAAAAATTCGATTATTATTGTTCTCGCCAGTCATGCCGTCAACGGTGATTCTGTATTTAGAATTCAAACCTTTGCCCAGTTGTATGGTTGGAATTTTGATGTCTTTGTTGGTTTTATTATACACTTTTAGTGAATAAGTGCTCGAGCCAATATTGGTAAAAACAGTATCTAAATACACAGTATCTTTTGAAAAAGATAAATCACCTGTTTTACTAGTTTCAAAAACAAAGTCTTGACGACAAGAGCTCATTGTTATGGCCAAACCTATAAAGAGTAAAATAATGTAATTGCGCATAAGTAACTTGAATTTTGGTAAATGTAAGTATTAATTTGAAAATTTCGAAATGCGTTGATTGTAATATGAATTATACAGTTAACGGGAAAAAGTAAATTTTAGTATGATGATTTATTATATCCAACTTTTGAATTGTTTTTATCAATGCTAAATAAATAGTATTTTTACAAAAAAAAGCCATGCCCTTTGATAAAGAAAAAATGCTTCAGCTATGTAATGACTGGTGCAAAAACACTTTGATGGAAACCCTAGAAATAGAATATATAGATGCTGGAGAAGATTATCTAACGGGAAAAATGCCAGTCAATTCTAGAGTGCATCAACCGATGGGTATTCTTCATGGAGGAGCCACAGTAGCATTAGCTGAAAGTATTGGGAGTGCCGCATCAATGTTGTTTATTAATCCAGAAAAGCAAGAGGCAAAAGGGATTGAAATTTCAGCCAATCACTTGAGAAGTAAAAGGGAAGGAACGGTTTTTTGTACCGCTAAAATTCTTCATAGAGGTAGAAGTCTTCATTTTTGGGAGATTAAAATTACAGATGAAAACAATAAACTCATCTCGATCTGTAAATTGACAAATATGATTTTACCTCGACGCTAGATGACAGATTTATTCTTAAAAATCAAAACCCATCAAGAACAAAATTTACCTTTTGTAGTATTTTGTAAACCAGATTCGGATAAGATGGTTGGTTTATTTCAAAAAAATGACCACTTATATTTTTTAGAAAATTTTGAAGAAAAAGGGTTTGTTTTTGTTTCTTTTGAGGCAGACACCTACCCATATATTCCTGTTGAATTTTCAGATATTTTGATAGAAAATAATCATTTCAGAGATTTCATTTTAGAAGAAAAACAGCAAAGTGTAACACCTGCATTAGGCAATGATTTTTATGAAAATTTGGTTTTCAAAGGAATTTCAGCGATAAGTGATCAAGTATTTTCTAAAGTAGTATTATCAAGAAGAGAAGAAGTTTTATCAAATAACTTTAATGTTGAATTAGTATTAAAGAGAATGATAACGTATTATCCATCAGCTTTTAAATATTGTTTTTTTCATCCTAAAATAGGAATGTGGATAGGGGCAACGCCTGAACAATTTTTGCAATCGGATGCTAATAATATAAAAACAGTAGCTTTAGCAGGAACACAAGCTTTTGGAACAAACAAAAATATTGTTTGGGGAGATAAAGAAAAAGAAGAACAACAGTTAGTAACCAATTTTATTGTTGATAACCTATCAATTATTGCCAAAGAGATTACAGTTTCAAGCCCTTATACTATAAAAGCGGGGAATATCATGCACATTAAAACAGATATATCGGCAAAAATTAAAAACAAAAAAGCATTAAAGACAGTTATTACTGCTTTGCATCCTACACCAGCCGTTTGTGGTTTACCAATGCAAAGTGCCAAAGATTTTATTCTTAAAAATGAAGGATATAATCGAGAATATTACACCGGATTTTTAGGAGAATTTAATATTGATTTGGTTACATTTAGAACACGGCAATCTGATTTATTTGTTAATTTGAGATGTATGAAAATTAAAAAAGATAAAGCTGATATTTTTATTGGGGGAGGCATTACAAAAGATAGTGACCCTAAAGCTGAATATTTAGAAACTGTCAACAAATCGATGACGATGAAAAAAATTATCCAGTAAATTACTTTAATTTTGAAATCTAATATGACAACAATGAAATTAGATATACTTGCTTTTGGCGCTCATCCCGATGATGTAGAATTGGGTTGTAGTGGTACGATTGCTAAAGAGATTTCCCTTGGAAAAAAAGTTGGTATAATCGACTTAACTCGTGGTGAATTAGGAACTCGTGGTTCTGCAGAAATTAGAGACTCAGAAGCGGCTTTGGCTGCAACTATTTTAGGGATTTCGATTAGAGAAAACTTAAATATGCGTGATGGTTTTTTTGTTAATGACGAAGAGCATCAATTAAAAATCATTGAAATGATTCGCAAATACAAACCTGAAATTGTATTATGTAATGCCATTGATGACCGTCATATAGATCATGGAAAAGGCAGTAAATTGGTATCAGATGCTTGCTTTTTATCCGGATTAAGAAGAATTGAAACACAACTTAATGGGCAATCACAAGAGGCTTGGCGACCAAAAGTAGTTTATCATTATTTACAATGGAAAAACATCGAACCTGATTTTGTGGTGGATATCTCTGATTATATTGATAAAAAGAAAGAGTCAATTTTGGCCTATGCCTCGCAATTTTATTCTGAAAATTCTAAAGAGCCAATGACTCCAATTGCAACTAAAAACTTTTTAGACAGTATTCATTATAGAACTCAAGATTTTGGAAGATTGATAGGAGTAGAGTATGCTGAAGGCTTTACAACAGAGAGATATGTGGCTGTCAAGAGCTTAGGAGATTTGATTTAAAAAACATTAAAAATCTTTGTAAAAGTTAACTTTTACACTATATTTGCACTCGCAAATGAAGCTATAGCTGAATTCATTGAACTCAGAATTTAAAGAAGCATTGCAAAAAAAATAAATGGTGATTGTAGCTCAGTTGGTTAGAGCGTCGGATTGTGGTTCCGAAGGTCGCGGGTTCGAGACCCGTCTTTCACCCAGAATGTCAAAGCCTCCAGTAATGGGGGCTTTTTTTGTTTGTATTTACTCTTCTTTTTTATCTACGACTAATTTATCTTTTCTATTTGCAATTTCCCATGCAATGGCAAAACCATATTGTGTACGCTTTGTCAAGGCATCAAATTCAATTTTACTCACTTCGTCTGTGGCTTTGTGATAATCGGCATGGGTCCCATTAAATAGAAATACTGATGGAATGCCGTTTTTGGCAAAATTATAATGATCAGAACGGTAGTAAAAACGATTGGGGTCTTTCTTATCGTTGTATTTGTAATCTATCGTAAGATGTATTAATTCTTTATTAGCGCTTTCACAAATGTTATATAAGTCAGACGATAAATAATCGGAACCTATTACATAAACATAATTATTCGACTCTTTATGAAATTCATCACGGCGTCCAATCATATCAATATTGACATCAGCAACGGTATTGGCTAAAGGAAACAATGGATTTTCAGAATAGTAACGAGAACCATGCAAGCCATGTTCTTCACCCGTCATGTGGAGAATTAGAACAGATCGTTTTGGGCCGTGACCTTCATTTTTAGCTTTTTGAAAAGCAGCAGCTATTTCCATAATAGCAACCGTTCCCGAACCATCATCATCGGCTCCATTATAAACTTCTCCATTTTTGATACCTACATGGTCATAATGAGCTGATATAACCACAATTTCATTTGATTTTTCAGAACCTTCTATAAAGGCCCATATATTCTCGGAATCATTTAGGTTTTCGTTGTATTTAGCATTCAGAAATGCTGCTGGGATGTGTTGGTAATAATCTGATGCTCCTTTTGGAAAACTAATCCCATGATTTTTGTAGAAATCTATAATATATCGTCCTGCTTTTTTTTGCCCCTCGCTACCAGTATCCCTACCTTCCATTTCATCAGAAGCAATTATTGTTAGATTGGTTTTAAGGCTTTCACTACTTATAGCATTGATATAATTTTTGTTTGAAATAACTACCTCTTTAGTTGCAACATGCTTTGTTGCACAATTTGTAAGAAGTAATAATAGCAAAAGTAAAGCTGCTATTTTGATGTGTTTTGATTTCATGTTATTGTATGTTTATAAAGGTATATAATGCAAAAGCCAAAAGTAAAATAAACATCAGAATGCTATTGATAAAAAACATGGTAATACTTTTTAAAAATGAGATAACTCGAGTTTCTTTATAAAAACGATGATGTGCTGGGAAAAAATAATAAAACATCCATATATAAGCAGCGCTTTTACCAATAATTGTTATGGTTTTTGAGATGGTGTTTTCAACAAAACAGTTCATTATGCTTGAGAAGAAAAAAATCAATAAAGCCGAGAGTAATAAAAAGGAGAAATAATGCAGTGTAAATATGCCATGATCAAAGTAGTACCAACGTTTTTTTCCATGAAACAGCCACAATATAAATGCAAATAAAGGCATGTAAATAAATAGTGTTTTAGGAAAATCATGTTTTGCCTGCTCAAAGAATTTTTCCATTAATTCCTGTTGAGAATATTTGGCTTTTACTTCTAATGTTTTTTTGACAATATTGTATTCCCAATCACTTAGTTTTTCACTAGCTGGCCCATATTTCTGTAGTGAATCTAACTCTTTGATGTTATTATAACCTAAATTCAAAAAACCTTCATTTTGCTTTTCATTACTGATATGTTTGCGTTTCAATTCAGCTTCATGCGCTTTTATTATTTCGGATATTTTTACTTTTTTTCGTGCAATAATACTGTCTCTTATTTTTCCATCTTTACCTTTTACAGGTACGGTTATATTTTGACTAGCGTTAATAAATTCATCTTCATTTGATGGTATGATTGCTATTAAAAAGAAGGTTACAAAACTGATAAAAATATAGAGTCTCACTGGAGCCAAATAGGAGAGACGTTTACCAGAAAGATATTCTTTTGTTAGTGATGCTGGTTTAAAATATAAGTTTTTGATGGTTTTCCAAAAAGCATTTTCATAGTGTGTTAAATCTTCAAAAAAGTGAATAAACAAGTGATGAAAAGTTTTACGGGTATCAATATTTTCTTGACCACAATTTGGGCAATATCTATTTTCAACAACATGCCTGCAGTTGAGACAGGTTTTATCTTTACGTAACGGACTTTTGGACATAAGCTTGTAATAAAATTCAATAGGTAAATCTATAAAATTATTTCTACTTTTGGTAACTTATCAAAAGATATCATGGTTGATAGTATTGCAAATTTTATAGGGTAAACATTAAATAAATGATTGTAATAAAAAATAATACTGACACTAATTTTGTTGAAATTAGAGCAATCGCACAGGAAGTTTGGCCTATTGCTTATGGTTCTATTTTAAGTTCAGACCAGCTAGACTATATGATGGATATGATGTATAGTTTATCATCATTGCAAGCCCAAACAGATATTAAGAAGAATCTCTTTATTTTAGCCATAGAAAATGATAAAGCATTAGGATTTGCAGGATATGAATTCAATTATAATGATTCTGCAAAAACTAAAATTCATAAGATATACGTTTTAACCACTCAACAAGGTAAAGGAATTGGCAAGCAATTAATTGATTTCATTGCAGAAGAAGCAAAACTAATGCAACAAAAAGGCTTGATTTTAAATGTAAATAAAAATAATAAAGCCATTGAGTTTTATAAAATTTTAGGTTTTTCGATAAGCGC
Organism: Flavobacteriaceae bacterium; assembly: GCA_947472705.1. GTDB lineage: Bacteria > Bacteroidota > Bacteroidia > Flavobacteriales > Flavobacteriaceae > Flavobacterium. The sequence continues at coordinate 8,049 of CANJDA010000024.1, read as the reverse complement.
AGAAGAAGTTATTGATATTGGCAATGGATATGTAATGGATGATTATGTAATGGGAAAAGATATTTAAATATATGGATTTTTTAAAAAAAATAAATAGTAAGGCAAAGTCGGATGCTAACACGGGTTTTGGAATCAATGCTTCAAGTTATGGCGGACGGTTTATAACCAAAAGCGGAAATGCCAATGTCAAAAGAACGGGTATCGGATTATTAGATAGTATCAGTTGGTATCATACTATGCTTAATATTCCGCGATGGAAATTTATGGTGATAATAGTGGGGTTCTATTTTTTTGTTAATTTTCTTTTTGCAAGTATTTATTATAGTATTGGAGTAGAGCATTTAAATGGAGTAGTGGCCATTTCAACTATGGAAAAATTTGGACAAACTTTTTTCTTTAGCATACAAACCTTTACTACTGTAGGATATGGTCATATAAGTCCGAGTGGATTTATGACCAGTTTTGTGGCGGCTGTTGAGGCCTTGTTTGGTTTGCTGAGTTTTGCCATTGCTACGGGTTTGTTTTACGGAAGATTTAGTAAACCTAAAGCATTTATACGTTTTTCAGAAAATGCTATTATTGCTCCTTATGCTGATGGTACTGCATTGATGTTGCGAATGACACCTTTTAAAAATACCAATCTAACAGATGCTGAGGCTAAAATTACAATGGGAATGATTTTAGATGAAGGAGGGAAATTGGTCAATAAGTTTTATACCCTTGATTTAGAATTAGCCAAGGTAAATTCATTAACATTGAGTTGGACTTTGGTTCACCCAATTACAGAAAGTAGTCCTTTGTATAATTTTACTAAAGAAGATTACGAAGCTATTGATGGTGAGATTCTAGTTTTCTTAAAAGTTTTTGATGATATGTTTAGCACAACTGTAGCCAAGCGAACTTCTTATGCTTTTTCTGAAATTGTTTATGGAGCCAAGTTTATTCCAATGTTTTCTCGAAGTAATGATGACAACAAAACGATACTCCATATAGATAAATTAAATGCATTTGAAAAAGTACAGCTATAAAAAAAGCCTCGATGATTCGAGGCTTTTTTATGCATATTAATGAGTATTACTCTTTAATGAATTTTTGACTATACGTTTTGTTATTAGAATCTCTAACTACTAAAATATAAGTGCCAGTTGCTAATGTTTCTGCATTAATAGTGTGGTTTGTAATAGTTGATTCTAATACTCTACGTCCATTTAAATCATAAATTTCAGCTGTTTTTAAATCAATACTATTATTTGCCATTGATAGAGAAATAGTATTTTTAACTGGATTTGGATATAACGTAAATGCATTAGTTGTATATGAGTTCACTCCAAGAGTTGAACCTTCAATTACTTTAAGCATTTGATTTGGCGTAACGTTGTTTAAAGTGTCAACAACACCTGAAGGCCATTTAATAACCACTTGGTCAATAGTTGTTGCTAAACCAATACCAAAATGAGCATTCAAAGATCCCATATATTTAAACCCTTGACCACTTCTAATATCTCTAATTTGTTTACCCCATGCACCATAAATTTCAATTCTAGCACCAATTCCATTACTATTACTTTGGATACCTTGAAGTGCTACTGTTAACCATTTATTACTATTTGGAATTGCATAACGAACAGTACCACCATTTAAAATATCAAGAAAGCCATCATTATTTAAATCTCCCACTGCACCAACACTGATTCCGCTGTAGTTAACTGGGATAAAAGTACTGTCTCCGTGATTAAACATGATTTTGGCACCACCACCTAACACGTCAACATAACCATCATTATCAAAATCATAAGCTACATTATCAATGTTTGTAGAGGTATTTACATCCCATCCAGAACCAACAGTAATATTAGTAAATGCTTCTTCAGTATTATTTGTCGTGTCTAAATTGTTTCTGAAATATCTGTGTGTTCCAGAGCTTGCAGTAATAATAACATCCATATCTCCGTCATTGTCAAAATCTGCAACTCCTGAAGACCATGTTTGAACAGGTGTAACATCGATTCCAGCAATGGCTGAAATATTAGTATATACGCCCGCTCCATCATATCTTAATAATTGACATGGAGGTCCAGAACATTTTGAAATGAATACATCAGTATCTCCATCATTATCAAAATCTGTAAATAACGTAGAATAGTTTCCACCTCCATTGGCTACAGAACTTAAGTTCATGGCACCTGGTGTTGTGTTCGATTGATAAAAAGTTAAACCACCAACTCCATCATTTAAATAATAACAGTTTGGTGCCACATCATGACAAGAGAAAACATCTAAATTTCCATCATTATTAAGGTCAGCAAAATTGGTTCTTTGACAGAAAATATAATCTCCAGGGTTGAAGTTAGAATAAGCAGTTCCAGTATTATTTGAACTCCAAACAGAAAGTCCTTGGCCACTTCCTAAAATTAAATCATTATAACCATCTTTATTCCAATCACCTGCAGCCATGCTCCAATTAGGCATCATGCTAGTTCCAGTTATTGGAAAATCTGTTGGAGTAAAAGTTCCTCCAGTTCCTTGATAATTAATTCTTAAATTGTTAGTACTAACACCAACAATGTCATCTAAACTATCACCATTCATATCAGCAACACAAATATTATAAGTGCTATTAATTGAACTAATGGCTTGAGTTGTATAATTAATAGGAACAGAAACCGTTACGTCTTCTAACAATTGGAATGTAAAACCAGCTGAAGTCCATCTATTATCAAAAGCAATTATATAGGTTGTGTTGGCAACAGCATTAAAAGTAGCTACTGAAGAATAATTAGTTCCAGAGTCGTCATCACCAGTTAAACATGCCAAATTATCACAAGCTCCATTATACACATGAAAACGAGTATCAATTCGTGGAGTGTTTTGTGTAATGTCAGTTGTAATAGTTACTGTATGATTGGCAGTTGGTGTATAAGCATACCACTCTCCAGCAGTTGGAGCAGCATCAGCATTGGCTGCACAAATGACTGTTGGTGCCTGAGTACCATTTATACCAGTGACTACATAGAAACCAGCTGCAGTAATTGGTTGAGCCGATGCACAAGTGTCTTGTGCATTTGTGTATTGCACTAAGAAGAGCAATGTGATTAATAGAGTAATTTTTTTCATTGTTTTATAGTTTTTGTTGGATTATTATTTATTTACGGACAACCTTGTAAAGAGCTTATCCATTGTTGTATTAGCGCGACACCTTCTTCATGTATTAAGGTTCTACCATGAAGTGGCATTCGGTAAGCTTCATTAGTAGTGTTTAATCGATAATACATCATAGAACGGTTAATGTTTCCGGGTTTGACAATGGTACTGTATGCTGCTGGAAAATCTTGAATGTCAGATGTATTAACACATACCCCCATATTGGTTAAGCCTAAACCATTTGGGGCTCCGGTATCTTTAAAGTCAAATCGCATTGGTCTGTAATCACAATGTCTGTCAACTTGATGGCAATGTGCACAATTAATATCGAGATAAGAACGTGCTCTTAAATCAATTGGTTTTGAGGCGTCATTATAGTCTATTGTGGTATTTTCTTCAGATGGTAAACTAAAATTATTTTCTAAATACCCTTTCTCAATCCATTTTGTTAATTGATTCTTTGTCTCTGTGCCATAATTATAGTTAAAATTAAGGTTTTGAGGTTTAATACCAATAGGAATGTTAATAGTAATTTCGGTAGTGCCATTCATTTGTTTTTGTTTATGACAAATGACACACTGTACTTCAGTTGGAATTCTGTAGTTTACATCTCTGATTACATTATTGTCATCTTTCCATGTAATAGGGGTATAACTACCTGCTAAGTCAAAATAAGCTTCTGTTTGCTCATTATTCCATACATAATCAGCAAAAATCCAACCGCTATCTTTTCTTATCATTAAACGAGTTTCAACTATTTTAGTAGTATTATTTGGTTGAACATTATCATAATAAAATGTTTTGATTAGTACAGATCCTACAGGCAGTTCTAAGGTTTTATGATCACCATTATAAGTTCCTTTGGATCCTACTGGCATCCAAACAAATCGTTTTTTATGTGCATAATCTGAAAAAAGTGTACTAGCAGGAGCATAAGGTAAAACATTCAAAGATGGAATTTGGTTTTTTATATCTCCAATAAAGAAATGATAATCAGATAATTTTGGATAAGGCACTTGAGTTAAATCTGCTGACACTATAGGAACTGCATTAATAGTTACTATGGCTTCATTAGAAACATTATTTTGCGCATCTTTAACAGTATAAGAAATCTGAGTTGGGTTACCTACAAATGACGTATTAGGTGTAAAAGTTATTTTTCCTGTAGTAGTATTTACGGTCCATGTCCCTTCATTAGATACATTCAATAAATCTAAAGTACCATTTGCATCTGTATCGGTTCCATTTTTTATACTAACAGTAGTTGCTAATACAACATCACCACTAGTGTCATTCGAAAGAACATCAATCTCAACTGATGAAGTCAAAGTACTATTTACAGTATCGTCAGTAGCTATAGGTAAAGTATCTATAGGTATATAATCGTCATCTTTTGAACAATATATGAATATATTGGACAATACTAAAAGGAATATAAATATGAAATATCTTTTTTTCATTACTAGTGGAAAATTTCCATTTAATTATAACGCTTAAACGTTTTAATTATTTATTGTTTTATAAACTTTTGTGTATATGATTTGTTATTAGAATCTTTTAAAGATAGTATATAGGAACCAGTAGTTAAATTTTCAACATTTATAGAAGAATTAGTTACTGTAGCTTCAATAATTAATTTTCCAGTTAAGTCAAAAACTTGAGCTGATTTCATATAAATATTATTTGTTGCTTTAATATTCAATATGTTTTTAACCGGATTAGGATATATACTAAAGTCTGAATTGGCAAAGTTTTGATTGCTTAGAGGGAATGATCCTTCAATAATTGTTAACGATTGATTTGAGGTGATATTATTAAGAACATCAACAGTACCTGAAGGCCATTTAATGATTATTTGAGTTATTTCCGTTTGAGTTCCTAAACCAAAATGAGCTGTTATTGAACTCATATTTTGGAAGCCTGTTCCACTTTGTACATCTCTGATTTGTTTACCCCAAGCACCATATATTTCTATACGGGCACCAATTCCATTTCTATTACTTTGAATACCTTGAAGGTTTATTTTTATCCATTTATTAGTGTTTCCATTATTAAATAAAACGGAAGTTCCGTTTTGGATATCTAGAAAACCATCATCATTTAAATCTCCTACCGGTCTATCAACTGTTGATAATGGGTAAGTATTTGGATTTGGTACAAAATGAAAATTTCCATCACCAAACATAATCGTATTTCCAGAACCTAAAACATCAAGGAATCCATCATTGTCAAAATCATGGGCAATATATTCTCTTCCTACAGCTGTTACAGTATCGTAACCAGAACCACTTGTTACACTTGTGAATGTACCATCACCATTGTTTCTTTTTACATTTGTGTTTCCGTTAGCGGTTGAATTAACACCAACAATAACATCCATCCAACCATCATTATTAAAATCTCCAACAGCACAAGACCATGTTTGTTCTGGGTCAGCCATATTGGCCTGAGCTGCTACATTGGTATAAGTTCCGTCGCCATTGTTTCTGTATAATTGATCAATGTTTCCACCTACACCTGATCCTCCTTGACCACATTTGGCAAGAACCATATCAATATCTCCATCGTTATCATAATCCACCCAATTTGAGGCATAATTTCCTCCAGTTGCAAAATCACCTATGCCACCTTGATTGTGATTCATATTAGTCCCGTCATTGATGTAATACCTATTTGGAGCATTATCATCACATGCAAAAGCATCTAATTTCCCGTCATTATTAATATCAACAAAGTTGGTTCTTTGTACTAAATAAGATTGCGTTTTTCTATCAGAAGTATATGCAGTACCATCATTATTAGCTTTCAAAAAGGTAACACCACTTCCTGAACCATAAATTAAATCATTGTAACCGTTATTATCATAATCACCAGCAGCAATGCTCCATGAAGGTAGGACAGTAGTATTTGGCACTGTAAAAGTTGTTGTGCTAAAAGTACCCCCTGCTTGTTGGTAGGTAATGGCCAAATGAGTTGCATCGATTGCCGATACAATATCATCTTTATAATCTCCATTCATATCTACTATACAATTGTTATATCCTCCTGTTATACCTGCTACAGTTTGTGGAGTAAAGGACAATCTGTCTGGTGCTGGTGGAGCTGATTCCATAAATGTGAAATCAAACCCATTGTTGCTATAGCGATTGTCAAATGCAATAGTATAAGTTGTTCCAGAAGTAACATTAAATGAAACTTGTGAAGAATTAGTACCATTATAGTCATCATTTGAAATTATACATACAAGTGCTGCACAATCTCCTGAATATACCATAACTCGAGTATCGGTATTATTATTTTGAGCTAGAAGTGTAGAAATAGTTATACTGATATTTTGATCTGCGATATATTTATACCATTTTCCTTTGGTACCACCACCACCACTTAAACCGCAAAGACTAGATGGTGCAATACCTGTTTCACTAGTAAAGGAAGGCGCTGTGTTTGTGGTATTTAAACTTAAAGGTAATGCAGTACTACAATCCGTTTGTCCAATTGCTAGTGCCACTGTTAGCAATAATAAAAGTGTAATGTTTTTTTTCATTTTATTGGTATATTAATTTAATTGCATGTTTGAGTTAATGAGTTTATCCATTCTTGAAGAAGGGCAACTCCTTCATCATGAACAATTGTTCTTCCTAGTAAAGGCATTCTTTCACTTTCTTCAACAGAGGTTAATCTGAAATTCATTATTGATTTACTATAATTACCAGGAGAAATTATTTTTTGTAAAGTTGGGCTAATTATTTCATCAGCCTGAACGCAAACACCTATGTTTGTTGGATTTACAGTTTGTGCAAAGCCAAGGCGTATAGCACGATAATCACAACGTCCCTGATCTTGATGGCAATGAGCACAATTGGCATCTACATACGATCTAAATCTCAAATCAATTGGTTGGCTTGTATCGTGATAATCAACGGTTGAAACTATGTTGCTAGGGTAACTTTCTAAATACCCTTGCTCTAGCAGTTTTTGTAATTGATTTTTACTTCCATCATTATAAGTATAATTATAATTAATGTTCTGAGGTTTAATACCAATTGGTGTTCTAACTTCATTTATTTTATGACAGGCGTAGCATTCTGCTTCAGAAGGTATTCTGTAGTTTTCATTTATAATTTCTCCATTTGTTTTTTGAAATGAAAAATTTTCCACACCACCATTGGCAAAGTCTGCAGCCACTACTAAATCGGCATCAGTTTGGGAGTCATTCCACAAATATTCATAAAAATACCAACGATCTGTTTTTCTAATCATTAAACGGGATTCTATAATTTTTGTAGTATTTCCAGGTTGAATGGTATTGTAATAGAAATTTTTTATCAGCACTGTTCCTACTGGAAAATCGAATATTTTATTGTCGGCAACATATGTTGCTTTTACTCCAATAGGCATCCAAATAAATCTCTTTTTCAATGCATAATCAGTAAAAAGTGAGCTTGCAGGTTGGTATGGAAGTACATTTAAGGACGGAATTAAGTTTTTCATTTCACCAATAAAAAAATGATAATCGGATAGTTTTGCATAAGGTACTTGTGTTAAATCAGCATTTACTATCGGAACAGCATTTATAGTTACAATGGCTTCATTGGAAGCATTGTTTTGAGCATCCTTAACTGTGTAGGATATTTGAGTTGGATTACCAGTAAAAGTAGGTATTGGTGTAAATGTAATAACACCTGTTGTAGCATTTACATTCCAAGTCCCTTGGTTAGAAACTTCTAATTGATCTAAAGTTCCATTGGCATCGGTGTCAATTCCGTTCTTAATACTAACAGTTGATGCTACTACAACATCACCTGTTGTGTCATTTTGCAAAACATCTATTTCTACTGCTGAAGTTAAAGTGCTATTTGCTATATCATCAGTAGCTATAGGTAATGTGTCAATTGGAACATAATCATT
>CANJDA010000023.1 GCA_947472705.1 Flavobacteriaceae bacterium | reverse complement strand
TTTTGATTATTATAAAGACAAAAAGCTTTTGTCAATAAATAACAATGAATGCACATTACCTGCTAATTTACCAGATGGGATTTATGTTATGATGATTAATTGGAATTGGGATATGCCAATTGATAAAGTAAAAAGCATTTATTGCCCTTTAACTTTTAAAATTGAAGTAAAAGATGGTGCTTATGTGAGAATTAATTAATTTAAGTACTACTTTTAAACTATTAGCAAACCCCTCTTAAGAATTTAAGAGGGGTTTGTTTTTAAATTTGTTTCAAAATGGATTAAGAAAATATTATAATTATTCTCCCGATTGAAATTGCTTCATTTCTTCTAAAGGCTCAATGGCTCCATAATCTTTCCAAATTTTTGGATCATAGTGTTTTAGATTTAGGTATTTAAAATCAATTTCTTTGATGTCATCTATCTCTGTTACTGTGCTTTCTGATCGCAATATATTGAGGTATTCTTTTTTAGTCTTAATAGTGGTTTCAATTTTGATGTCTAAGGCTAGTACATCTCTTTCCTCACTACTAAGTTCAATGAGTTTTAAAGGTCGATTGAGGTATACATATTGACCTGTTTCTAATGTTGCATATTGAAGGTAATATCCATCAGCTGAGGGATTCTGTTTGTAAATTATAGTTCCTGTGCTTACGTTTTCATATTGTTTTATCCCTAAAAGAAACTTCATATTAAAACCACTAACTGTTTCTCCTTCTGCCAAAACATAATCAGCCCTTAGTACAGCATAATCGGTTTCAGAAATATAAAGCTTCCCAGTATAAAAGGCTTTGCTTTTACGCGGTTTAAAACTTAGCACATATACAAATTCATTTTCTTTAGAATAGATAACTCCTTCATAAGTGTAGTCATACATTTCGGGACTGTTTACAAATGTGAGTCGCTCACTACTTAAAAAATTATTTTGTGAAACAAACCAGTTTAAATCAGCTTTTGTATTAGTCAATTGACTCGGTTTCTTTTTCTTATGGAAATCTTTACGCAACGAAATGGTATCATGAGAGCCGAACCATCCGCTTTTCATTCGGTAATATTTTGTAGTATCTAAATGTTGCAAGAATAGTTTGCTTGCTTTTTCTTGTAAATCATCAATGGATGAGGAATTGTTGTCATCTTTAAGCCTTGTTGCTTTAATAACATCAAGTTTAGAGAGAAAGGTGAGTTTATCATCTTTTTTAGAAGTAGTAGTGTAATAATTACATAGAATATCACTATACACCACTGGAGGTTGTGTGATTAGTTTAGATGTAAAGGCATTTACTTGAGTATTTACTTCTTGTAAACTTTTTTTAGTATAACCAGTCGATTTGGTAATTTCCAAAGCTAATTTTGAAGGCTTAAATGAATTGCTTTCGCGGAAAAAAACTTTGTTTTTTATGGGTTGTTGCACACTTTTGTAAAGTAGGCTCAAACTCTTTTTCACTGCTGCCATTATAGCAACTGGGTCGGGTCTTACATTAGAAACGTTTACAGTTTGTAGTTCAACAATACCTGGTTCTAAAGCAATAATTAGTTGTAAGTCTTTCAATTCTTTAATGGTTATCTGACGATTAAGATACCCTAAATAAGAAACGGATAGTGAAGCAGTATCACTACTATTACTTTCAGAAACAGTAAAGTAACCTTCAGCATTAGAAACTAAATTTTCTGAATTGTTAATGATAATATTTGCATAGGGTATACTTTCTTTGGTTTTAGAATCAATAATTTTTCCAGTAATGTTTTGCCCAAAGCCAGCTTGAAAACTTAGCAAGATGAAAAGTAATTTAAAAAATATTTTAGGCATAAATAAAGTTTTAAGGTTGCTTAATAGTTAGGTTGTGATTTAAAGTAACGCTTACTTTTCTACTTTCAATGATAGAATATTCAATAAATGAATTTTTTAATGTTATTCAGATTGTTTAATTAATTCTTTTGTATCCAAAAACTACCGCCAGTATTTAAATTGCATAAAGGCATAGTGTCAAATATAGCTTTATGATGAACATGTAAATAATCTGGAAATAGTTTAATTTCAAATTGTTTATTACACATTAAAAAAGCTCTAAGTATGTAATCTTCATTCCAATTGTAGCCAGCAAAAACCCACTCTTTTGGATATTCAAATGGATAGAAAATATCATGAAAATGAATCACAACTCCAGATTGTAGCACTGGTAAGATTTCAAATAAAATATAATTTACATCACTTCCTGTTTTAGAGACATGTGTACTGTCGATAAATAAAATGTCATTTGCTTCAAGTTGTTCAAATACACTTAATGGCACTGACTGTACATCGCTGATAATGACTTTACATCTTTTTTTGTCTTCTTCAGTCATTAAAAAATTAAGCCTTACTTGAGGGTAAGGTTCAATAAAAGTTAGTTCTATCTGATTATTTAAAAATAATTCATTTGTATCTAACATTAATGCTGAACTATTGCCTGAACCAATTTCAATTACTCTTTTAGGTTTGTAATGACGTAGCATAGAATAGAGCAACACCCCATCTGAATAAGAGAAGTAACCGTTTTTAAATTGGTATCTTAATCCAACTTGTTTTTCTGCTTTAAATGGAATATCGTTATAATATTCGCTTAATAATTGGATTAATTTTTTCTGTTCTTCTGTTTTTAAATCAATACATGGAATACCGTCTTTCATTACATTTTTCCAAATTGAATCTTGTCTACTTTTTACATCCTCAATTGAAAACACGGGTGAATAATAATGCCCATTTGGATGAGCGCAATTGGCAGCTTGTTTGTAAAGGGTTTTAATATATGGCAATTGATTAGCAAAATGTTTTATCAAGTTTATTATTTTTTTCATAGGAGTTTAGATTTTCTATCTACAAGAAACATTTTTAAAGGGTTAAATAAAAAACCCTGACAGGTTTTGCAACAAGTCAGGGAGATTTGAATTATTAAGTATTATACATTACCGTCTTCATTTTCTTTGTCCAAATATTCCTGAACAATATCAATAGCATTGGTTACTACATCGCTTAGGGCAGTAATAAATGTTCCTTCTTGGGCGCTATTAATGGCGTGTTTGATTGCTTCGGTTTCTTTAGTAATAATTTCGTGAGTTATCGTTTTGCCACTCTCCACAATTCCTTCCATTATTAAGCCAATGATTTCTTCTTCTGTTCTTCCACGTAAATGCTTTTCTTGTCGGATAATAATATGGTCAAACATGCGAGCCGCAATCATAGCACATTCTTTAATATCCTCATCTCGTCTGTCACCAACACCAGCAATGATACCTATTTTTTTGGTAGCTTCAACCGAGGTCAAAAACTCTTCTACTCCCTTATAACCAGCAGGATTATGTGCAAAGTCAATCAATACTTTAAATTTTTTGAACTCAAATATATTCATACGACCCGGAGTTTGAGCAGCACTTGGAATAAAGGTTTGTAATGACAAGCTGATATCTTCGGTTTTAAAACCGTATAAATAACTGGCAAGAGTAGCTGCCAGAACATTTGCGACCATAAATTTGGCTTTTCCACCCAAAGTCAAAGGAACATGAGTAGCACGTTCTACACGTATTTTCCATTCCCCTTTTTTGATGGTAATAAAACCATTTTCATATACGGCTACAATTTTCCCTTCTTTAGCAAATTGTTGCACCGTTGGATTATTTTCATCCATACTAAAGTAAGCAATGTTACAGCTTAACTCATTAGCAATTTTTAGACATTGTTCATCTTCGGCATTCAAAATGGCCCAACCTTCTTTTTTGATACTTCGAACTACAGTAGCTTTTACTCTAGCCAAATCGTCTAAGTTGTGAATATCACTTATGCCTAAATGGTCTTCTTGTATATTGGTAATAATACCTATATCACAACGACTAAAGCCTAAACCAGAGCGAAGAATTCCACCACGAGCAGTTTCTAACACTGCAAATTCTACTGTTGGATCTTTTAAGATATACTCTGCCGAAATTGGCCCAGTAGTATCTCCTTTTTCCATCATATGATTTTGCACATAAATACCATCAGAAGTGGTGAAGCCTACTCTGTATCCATTGTTTTTAACGATATGTGCAATCAATCGGGTAGTAGTGGTTTTTCCATTGGTACCTGTAATAGCAATAATTGGAATACGACTTGGTTTTCCTGGAGGGTATAGCATGTCGATTACTGGAGCCGCTACGTTTCTCGGCAATCCTTCTGAAGGAGCTAAGTGCATACGAAAACCAGGTGCAGCGTTAACTTCAAGTATACAACCGCCATTTTCTTTCAATGGTTCGGTTAGGTTTTGTGCCATAATATCAACACCGCAAATGTCAAGTCCGATTACTCGTGAAATACGCTCACAAAGGAAAATATTTTCAGGATGCATCAAATCAGTTACGTCTACAGAGGTACCTCCAGTACTAAGGTTAGCAGTCGATTTTAAATACACTACTTCATCTTTAGCTAGGACTGTTTCTAAGGTGTAATTAAGTTTCTCTAGTAAATCGGTGGTGTCTCTATCAACATCAATTTGGGTTAAGACATTTTCGTGTCCGTATCCTCTTCTTGGGTCTTTATTGGTTTCTTCTATTAATTGCTGGATGTTATGCTTTCCATCTCCCTTAACGTGAGCAGGCTCTCTTTTGGCGGCAGCTACCAATTTATTATCAATAACCAAAACTCTAAAGTCAAAGCCAGTGATGAATTTTTCTACAATCACTCTTCGGCTGTATTTTTGGGCGTAAGCCAAACCAGCTAATGCATCTTCCCATGTTACCACATTTATAGAAGCACCTTTACCATGATTACCATCCAAAGGTTTTAATACTATAGGGTAACCAATTTTATTAATAGTGTTTTCTAAATCTTCTTCATCTACACAAATACTACCACTAGCTACCGGAATTGAAGCTAAGTCTAGCATACGCTTGGTTTCTTCCTTGTTGCATGCTATATCCACAGCAATGTTACTGGTTTTGCAGGTAATAGTAGCTTGAAAGCGCATCTGATTTACACCATATCCCAGTTGTACAAGAGAATTGGTCCCTAAACGAATCCAAGGAATATCTCTTGCTACAGCTTCTTCAACGATACTTCCTGTTGAAGGACCAAGTCGAACACGTTCTCTTATTTCACGCATTTTTTGAATGTCGGCCTCAACATCATAATCAGTTCCTGCAATTAAAGCTTCTGCAATAGCAACAGCACTTTCGGCGGCAAACATACCAACATTTTCTTCTGTATAACTAAATACCACATTGTAAACGCCAGGTGTTTTGGTTTCTCGGGTTCTTCCGAAACCGGTTTCCATTCCTGCTAGAGTTTGAATTTCTAAAGCAATATGCTCAATCACATGTCCCATCCAAGTACCACGCTCAATGCGGGAAAAGAATCCACCGCGAGTACCTTCAGAACAACGATGCTCTATCATAGTGGGAAACATGGCTTCTATTCGTTCACGGAATCCTTCAATTTTGTTGGTTGGTGATTGTTCCATTTCCTCCAAATCGAGACGCATTTGGATAAGTTTTTTGCGTTGTACACTCCAAATGTTTGGTCCGCGTAATGCTTGTATTTTTAGAATCTTCATAGTTAGGGATGGTTAATAATACTAAATGCTAATGATTTTGTTAAAAATAGGAAATATTTGTTTTCTATTATTACTTTTTTTTGCTGAAAAAGCAAAAAGATTGGAGATTTAAAATTAATGTTGATATTTGGTATTGATTTTCAGCTTTTTAAGATAACTGAAGTAAATTGCCATGGCTAATTAGCCCCGATGGGAGTGGCTACCGTGTAGCGCGGACAGCGGGAAAATGGATGGCAAGAATTCACCAGTCTTTACGCTTCTTCAATAAATGATGTGATTTTTAGATATAAATTTTCATCATGCAAGCTATGTCCTAAGCCTGTGGTTTCAATATAGATGGCGTCTTTCCAGGCTTTAGCATATTTATGACCTTCATTAACCAATACAACGGTGTCTTCAGAGTCATGGGCAATAAGTGCTTTTTGAGTAAAGTTTTCGGCAAATTTATGTCCGGAAAAATCGTCAATAATGATATTAAATTTGTCTTGATAAAAGGCTTCTAATCGATGTTTTATCCTTTTGTTTAAGCTTAAAATATTGATAAAATTATCGTTTATGATTTTAAAACTGGAAGGCGTTCCCAAGAGGATAACTTTCTCAATGTGGGGATTTTTATATTTGTGTAGATAATAGGCCAATGTAATACCACCAACGGAATGTCCAATCGCGATTTTGGGCTGGTATTTTTGAGTTACAACATTAATGAATTCGGCGTATTTTGGTGTGTTGAATTCTTTCCCGTCACTCAAACCGTGGGCAGGTGCATCGATGGCAATGATGGTATGAGGCAATTTTTTTAAGTGTTGAAGCAGTTTTTTCCATCGACTAGAATTGCTTTCCCAGCCGTGAATTAACAGAATAATATCTTTATTTCCTTTCCAAATATAGGTTTGTATTTCTTCTTTTTGAAATTCAAAAGTTTCATGAGTAGCACTAAGTAGTGTTTTTGGCAAAAAATCTTTTTTAAGCTTTCCTTTTTTGGGTTGACTGAAAAGCTGATAGGCTTTGTTTTTTGCCTTTTCTACATTGAAATAACTAAGGCAATTAAGATAAAAGCCAATCGACTTAGCAAGGATAAAGAACTGTATTTTCTTCATAAAAAAAATCCCGAATAAATCGGGATTAGTATGTTATAGATGTGCAAATAATTTTTGCATTTTCTCTCTTTCTTCTTCTGCTAATGAGGCATCCACTAAAATTCTTCCAGAATGCTCATCAGTGATGATTTTTTTGCGAGCTGCAATTTCTACTTGTGTTTGTGGTGGAATCGTAAAGAACGAACCTGCAGATGCTCCACGTTCAATAGAAACTACTGCTAATCCATTACGAACACTTGAACGGATTCTTTTATAAGCAGCCAATAATCTTTCTTCTATTTGACCTTCATATTCTGCTGATTTTTCCATTAAGAAGTTTTCTTCTTTTTGGGTTTCAGCCATGATGTCATTCAATTCTGCTTTTTTGTGTTTTAAGTGTGATAATTTTTGATCCAAACGCTCTTTAGAACTTGCGATAACTTCTTTTTTGTGTTCTATAGAAGCTTTCAATTCTTTGATTTGTTTTTCTGCCAATTGAATTTCTAATTCTTGGAATTCTACTTCTTTGGTTAAAGAATTGAATTCTCTATTGTTACGAACTTCTTTTTGTTGAGTCGTATATTTTTTTATTGCAGCTTGGTGCTCTTCGATAGCACTTTTTTTGGTTTTAATTTGTTCTTCTATAGAAACTAAATCACTTTTTAATTTATCTAAACGAGTGCTCAAGCCGGTAACTTCATCTTCTAAATCTTCCACTTCTAGAGGTAATTCTCCTCTTACGTTTCTGATTTCATCAATTCTTGTATCTATGATTTGTAAGTCGTAGATAGCTCTTAATTTGTCTTCAACACTTAGTTCTTTTGTAGTCGCCATATTTTATAAGTACTTAACTGGATTTGTATTTTCTTCCGAAAAAATGATGGCAAAATTAAGGATTTTTTTCTTAAGAAAATCAACAATATAATTTTTTGTAAATCTTTCACTTTCAAAGTGTCCAATATCGGCTAAAACCAACTGGTTTTCAGCTTCGTAAAAGTTATGGTACTTCAAATCGGCAGTTAAAAAAATATCGGCACCAGCTTGTTTGGCATTTTTAATGGCAAAGCTACCTGAGCCACCTAGAACTGCTACTTTCTGAATAGGTTTTCCAAGAAATGCACTGTGACGAATGCCACCGCATTGCATTTTGTCTTTAACAAATGAAAGAAAGTCTTTTTCAGCCATAGGCTTTTCCAACTCTCCAATCATTCCAAGACCGATATTTTGATGTGCGTTTTGCAAATCGTAAATTTCGTAGGCTACTTCTTCGTAAACATGATTTTTGAATAAGGCTTTTAGAACTTTGGATTGCAAGTGTTTTTCAAATGTCACTTCTATTTTAATTTCCTCATTTTCTACAAATTCAAAACGCTCTCCGATTTCTGGATTACTGTCTTCATTACCCATGTATGTTCCGACACCTTTGGAGTTAAAACTGCAATCTTCGTAGTTTCCAATTTTTCCAGCACCAGCTTCAAACAAGGCATTGCGTAATTCCTCTACATTTTCAGAAATGGTATACGTAACCAATTTTTGAATGAAGTTTAGTTTAGGCACTAAAATCTTAGTGTTGATTAATCCTAAAGCATCGCTGAAAATTTTATTCACACCCTGTTTGTGATTGTCTAAAGCCGTATGCACGGCATAAATGGCAATGTCATTTTTGATGGCTTTCAGTACAGTGCGTTCCACATAATTTTTGCCTGTAATTTTCTTCAATCCTGAAAAGATAATGGGATGGAAGCAAACTACCAAGTTGCATTTTTTGGCAATGGCTTCATCAATCACACTTTCTAAAGCATCATGACAAACCAATATTCCAGTAACTTCAGTATTGGAATCTCCAACGAGTAAGCCAACGTTATCAAAATCTTCAGCATAAGCCAAAGGTGCCATTTCTTCTAGAGTGAAAAGAATTTCTTTTAGTTTACTCATGCTTTAATATTGTTTTTTTATGGAATTCGTGAATCTTCGATTTCCTATTTTTAGGTTGCCCATTCGTTTAAATAATCTATAATAGTCCAAATGCCATTTACTTTTTCAAATAACAAATAACTACCATTATTGTGTTCAATGTTTCTGTAAAATGCCACTTTTACCAAAGCAAAATTTGTTTTAGAAAAGTATATAGGTTTGCTTAATATCATGAGTCTTTGGTTATTTTCACCAAATCTATCCGAAACGACTTTGTATTCTTCGAAAGACAAACAGGCATTGACTTTCTTTTTTAAATACTGGTTTTGTTTATCAAATAGGGTGTTGTATTCTTTTGACCAATTTTCATCTATAGTGATATCAATTTGTTTTTTGATTTCATCTGCATTTTTTTTGAGTAAATCACTTTTAGAGATTACCTCTAAAACTTCCTCATTATTGGGTGCTTTTTTGCAATAAAAACTAAGCAGTTGTAACCTCTCTTTGGCAATGATTTTTTCGTTTTTGTAATATTTATTAAAAATAATTTTAAGAATGTCTACATTGTCTTTTTCCTGAGAAAAAGCAAACGGAGAGGTGAAGAGTAAAACAAAAAGAATTTTTATTAAAGTACTTTTCATTTGTAAAGTGTAAATCGAATAATTTTCATTCAAAGATAAAAAATCGTTACTTTTGTGCTATGATTTTGTTGCGAAAATTACTTTTCCCTTTTGCCATCCTTTATGGCTTGATTACTTCGATTAGAAATTATCTTTACGATAAAGGTATACTAAAATCTTATACTTTCGAAATTCCAGTTATTGCTGTAGGTAATCTCAGTGTTGGAGGTACCGGAAAAACACCTCAGATTGAGTATTTGATTCGGTTGCTTTCGTCAAAGTATAAGGTGGCGACTTTAAGTCGTGGTTATAAAAGAAAATCGGAAGGTTTTGTTCTGGCAACTACTGATTCTAATGCCGAAAGTCTTGGCGATGAACCTTTTCAGTATTTCAAAAAGTTTCCACAGATTCAAGTAGCTGTAGATGCGGATAGAAGAAATGGAATTGAACAATTATTGGTTCAAAAAGATAAGCCAGAAATTATTTTGCTTGATGATGCATATCAACACCGCAAGGTAAAAGCTGGGTTTTATATTTTATTGACAGCTTATGATGATTTGTTTTTTGAGGATTTTATGCTGCCTACAGGTAAACTTCGTGAGCCAAGGAGTGGGGCAAAAAGAGCCAATAGCATAATAGTTACAAAATGTCCACAAGACTTATCTGAAATAGAACAAGAAAATATTAAAAAGAGAATAGGATTGAAAGTCCCTGTTTATTTTAGTTTTATTGCCTATGACGATTTTATATACAACGAAAATGAGAGTATAGCGGTTAATAAAATAGTAACATTATCGAAAGTTCTCGTAGCTGGAATAGCAAAGCCGAAACCATTTTTAGACTATTTGAAAACTGAAAAAGATGAATGTTTAGTTTTCCCTGACCATCATGATTTTACCGAAAAAGATGTTAATGATTTGAAAATAAAGTCAAATGATAAAATCATCATTACAACCGAAAAAGACTTTGTTCGGTTGAATGATAATATTATAAATAAACAATTATATTATTTACCTATTAAAAGCAAATTAATTTCCAATCAGGACGATTTTAATCAATTGGTTTTAAGCTATGTGGTAACTCAGATATGAGATGTAACGGTTTGTTTATTGTAAAACAATCACAACGCGTCTAGCTAAAGCTAAACTCTCTAAATCATTTTTTCCTTCGGTCATCAATTCATCTATACCTTTTGATACTAATGAAATTCTTGATGGATCAACACCATACAATTCAATAATTTCCTTAACTTTTTGTGATCGTCTTAAACCTAATCGTTTGTTTAATTCTTCACCACCTCTATTATCAGTATATCCATTTAAAGTGGCTTTTGATTCAGGATATTTTTTCATGTAAGCTATAATCGCAACTATTTTTTTCTTTGAATCTTTGTTTGGGTTTACTTGATTGAAATCAAAGTACACTTCATTATTACCATTTTCAAAAATAGCTGTAAAATCTTTGTCTTTTTGTGATAAATTTGAATTATTAGCAACAATACTCTCGGTATTTTTAGGGCTAGTTTTTTCTTTAATTACTGCTCTTCCTTTAGAATCTACAATTGATCCAGCAGGGGTGTTTTTTTCTAAATCTAAATAATCTGGAATATCATCTTTATCAGTGTCTTTTTGCAAGTCCTTTATTTTGGCTTCATATTCTAACATTTTTTGAGTTTTAATCAAATCTAAATTATTCCAGTACCAATCGGCATGTTGTTTATGTTTACCAATGTAATAAGTAATTCCAATAGTCAAATCGTGCATGATGCCAAATAAATTTTTATTGTTAGCAGCATAGGAACCATCCCAATTTAGGTGCTGCCTAAAATTTCCTGTGTATGAAAAATCAGCATTGAAAACAATTCGATCTGATATTTTATATTGTGGCGTGATACCTATTATAAATCCTCCATCGGAATCCATTTTACCCGCATTTTCATTTTCTTTTATTTTTAATTTGCTGAATTGTAGCCCAAAATGAGCAAGTAAACCTAGGCGAGAAGTAAATTGATCAAAATTTAGTACATGTCCCATATTGATTACTCCTTGGATATCAATTTTATACAATTCTGTTTCAAAAGGTAATGAGTTACTTCCGCTTGCATTAGTTATATTAACATAAGTTACTCCCATGCGAATTCCAAAGTAAGGAGAAATCATATATCGAGTACCTATATCAAAATGGTTGATCTTATTGAAAGCAAAATAGGTATTGTTTTTAGATGAAAAATATTTTGGAGCAAAAGGTGAAATGGGTTTACCAAATCCAGTACTTGCTTCAATTGACCATTTATTAAAATCCTGTTCTTGTGCTTTTGCAGAAGTGAAGCAAAGAACAAAATACAAGCAAGCAAATAAAAAGGGCTTTGATTTAATGAAACACATCTTTGTAAAGTAAAAGGGTAAGAATATCAATTGGGGTTTATTTTTTAATTGAAAGCAAAAATATAGCATATATTTTATTTTCAAGAATTTTTTCGATAATGTATACGTTAATTTGGCTTAAAAGTAAAAAATAATTAAAATAATCAAATATTTTTATGCATTTATTAAAAAATCTACTGTAACACTTCGAATTTTAGAGTTTATTTTTTTATTTTTATAAATATTCTAAAAATTCATATTTTAGTTTATTTTTGATTATTCAAATGATTGTTTTTTTTTTAATTAAATACTATATAATGTGGGAACTTGTACTCGAAACCGTTAATTATATTAAAAGTAAAACCAATTTCATTCCCGATTACGGTGTTATTTTGGGCTCAGGATTAGGCAGTTTCACCGATGATATTGCTATTGAGTTCACATTGCCTTATCATGAAATCCCTAATTTTCCAGTTTCTACAGTTGAAGGACATAAAGGTGCTTTGGTTTTTGGTACTATTGGAGACAAGAAAGTTGTTGCAATGCAAGGAAGATTTCATTATTACGAAGGCTATTCAATGCAAGAAGTTACTTTTCCAGTGCGTGTGATGAAATATATTGGTGTAAGTAAATTAATAGTTTCTAATGCTTCGGGTGGCGTAAATCCAAATTATAAAGTAGGCTCTATTGCATTGATAAAAGATCATATCAACATGATGCCAGAACATCCGTTAAGAGGAAAAAATGATGCTCGTTTCGGACCACGATTCGTAAACATGAGCGAACCCTATAGCTTAAGTATGATTGCCAAAGTGAAAGAAATTGCTAGGACTTCCAATATTGAAGTTTTTGATGGTGTATATCTCGGCCTACAAGGGCCAACTTTTGAAACTTTGCACGAATATAAAATGGTAAAAGTTATTGGCGCTGATTGTGTAGGGATGTCAACCGTTCCTGAAGTAATTGTAGCGCGTCACATGGAATTAGAAACTTTTGGAATTTCTGTAATTACGGATATTGGTAGCGAAGAACATTTAGAATCAATTACTCATGAAGAAGTTCTTAAAGCTGCTAATGAAGCTGAACCCAAAGTACGACAATTAATCAAAGAATTAATTCTACAATATTAAGCTAAATTCATAGCAATAATTCTATAGAAATTTTCGGGTTCAAATGGTTTGGTAATTACATCCGTCATACCAAAAGACATTAGCATTTCTCTGTTTTCATTTAAGGAAATAGCGGTAAGTGCTATGATAGGTTTCTTGATGTCAAAATCTCTAATTTTTTGAGTAGCAATGGTTCCATTGATGCCAGGTAAATGCACATCCATTAGTACTAAATCAAAATTATTTTCATTTCGTAATAGTTCAATTGCTTCTTCACCATTATCAATAATTTTGCATTTCATGCCTTTATTTTCTAGCATTTTCTTAGTCACCATTTGATTGATTTTGTTATCTTCAACTACCAAAATGTACTTGCCTTCTAATACTTCGTCTGAATAATAAACTGGCTTTTTAATTTGAATATCGGAATGCCCGTGTAGTAGGTTTAATTCAAAATCGAATGTAGTACCTACATTTACTTCACTTTTTAAGTTGATTTCTCCTCCCAATAAATCGACCAATTTTTTAACGATGGTTAAGCCTAATCCTGTGCCACCATATTTTCGGTTAATTTCTATAGAACCTTGTGAAAAACTATCAAAAATGGTTTCTTGTTTTTCTTCAGGAATACCGATGCCCGTGTCACTTATAGCAAAATTAATTCGAGAAAAATCTTCGCCTTTTTCTATCAATTTAGCAATAACTTTCACTTCTCCATTTTTTGTAAATTTCAGAGCATTGTTGATTAAATTGATAAAGATTTGTGATAGCTTAGTTGGATCTCCAAGCAGTATTTCGGGAATGTTTTCGTCTATTTCTAACAAAAATTGATTGTTGTTTTTGGATGCAATCTCATTCATCGAATTCTGAATATCCAAAAGCAATTGTTTGATGTTAAAATCGATGTATTCAATTTCAATGTTGCTTGATTCAATTCGATTAATTTCTAAAATTTCATTAATAAATGTCAATAAGTAATTACCTGAAAACTTTAATGAATTTAGATAATGCAACTGGTTTTGCCTCGGATTATCTTCAAGCAACAAATGGGTAATTCCGTTAATCGCATTTAGTGGCGTTCGTAGCTCGTGACTTACGGTAGATAAGAATTCGGAGCGGGCTTTTGATGCTTTTTCGGCCTTGTCTTTGGCTATTTGTAATTCAAAATTTTTCTCTTTTAGCAAAACATTTGATTGACTTCTAATGATATTATTTTTATACAAGGATAAACTCAAAAGCGACAAAATTGAAATCAAAGCAATAGCCAATATACTAATGAGTTTGGCAAATTTATTGGTTTTTTGCTGTGCTTTATTTTCTTTGGACATTTGATTAAAGGCTTTCAAACGCTCACTTTCTTTGAATGCATTATAGTCACTTACATCTAATTTTTTGTTGTTTAGATGCAAAAGACTGTCCTTCAATTTTAAATGAGCTTTTATATAGGTATATGATTTTTTGACATCTAGTAATTTTTCATAAGTTTCACTTAATGCCAAAAGGATTTTTACTTTTTGATCTAAATTTCCATCAATATTGCTATTTTGTAATGCTCTGTTAAGATAATTAGCCGCTAAATTATTATGATTAAAGCTTTCTTCGATAGTACCTAATTGGTACAAAGCTTCTGTTTTGGTTTTGAAAATATCTTTGGAATCGTTTCTTGATATAATTTCATTGAATAATTTAACTGCCAATTCTATTTTGCCATTTTTTTTATATAAAATTCCTTTTTGTAAATTTAAAAACGCTGAGTTGTCTATTTTGAGTATATAATAAATAGATTCAGCTTTATCAAAATTGGTTTCCGCTTTAGAGAATTCCTCCATATTCATATAACAGAGTCCAATGTTATAACAACACAAAGCATAATCTGTAGAAGGGTAAATTTGACTGTAAAAATTGGCACTTTGAGTAAAAGCCTCTAATGCATCACTGGTTTTTTTTAATTCAAAATAAGTAGAGCCTAACGAAAACAAAGCTTCTGCTTTACCTTTTGTGTTTTTAATAGTGCGAGCATAATTATAAGCTTTTTGAGAAAAAGCTAAAGACGATTTATAGTTATTGGTTTTTTTATTAAAGTTTGCTAATTGAATATAATAGGCAGTACTGTCAACTTTAGTGACGGTTTTTTTTTGTCCAAAACCCAACATTTGAAATAGCAATAAAACCCAAAACCATCTCATAAATTGTAGATTTATATAGATTTAGTTTGTTAAAAATAAGGAATTTAATTTTTTAATAAAAGAATAAGATCAATTATTCTCGAAGAGTAGCCTATTTCATTGTCATACCAGCCCACCACTTTTACCATTTTATCAATGACAGATGTTAATTGCGCATCAAAAAGACAAGAATTGGGGTTTCCTAAAATATCTACTGAAACTATAGGATCTTCGGTATAAGCAAGAATTCCTTTGAGGTTAGTTTCTGATGCTGTTTTGAAAGCGGTATTTATTTGTTCAATAGTTACTTCTTTTTTAACATAGCAAGTTATATCAGTTAACGAGCCATCGGGTACAGGTACTCGAATACCGCTACCACCAATTTTTCCTTCCATTTCGGGGAATATTTTTGTCAATGCTTTTGCAGCCCCTGTTGTTGTTGGCACAATTGATTGGCTAGCACCGCGGGCTCTTCGTAAATCTTTGTGGGGTTGATCATGCAAACTTTGATCGGTAGTGTAGGAGTGAACAGTGGTGATATAGGCTTGTTCAATGCCACACAATTCATTGATGACTTTAATCATTGGAGCCGCATTATTGGTTGTACAACTGGCGTTTGAAATGATGGTTTCGGTTCCATCCAAAATAGTTTCATTAACACCCAATACAACCGTTTTAATTTCGGGAACTTCAGAAGGAGCAGAGAGGATAACTTTTTTGGCTCCGGCTAAAATATGTTTATTAATATCTTCAAAGGATTTATACTTTCCGGTGCATTCTATCACAAAATCAATGTTGAGAGGCTCCCAATTTAAGTTGGCAATTTCTCTTTCGTGAAAAAACAAATACGATTTACCATTAATAATTATGGAAGTATCATCAAAAGAAACTTCGAAAGGTAAAACACCATGAATACTGTCGTATTTTATTAAATGAGCCATGGTTCTGTTATCGGCTATGTCATTAATAGCCACCACTTCCAAAGTAGGATGATTTAAAAGTAAACGGAAAAGATTTCTCCCTATTCTTCCAAAACCATTAATAGCGATTTTTGTTTTCAAATTTGTAATTGTTGCTTTGAAATTTTAAAGTATATGTTTTTCAGCATGATAAGAAGAACGCACCAAAGCACCACTTTCTAAATGTCGGAATCCCATTTCTTTGCCTATTTTTTCATATTTTTCAAACTGCTCGGGTGTGATGTATTCTTTTACAGGTAAATGCTTTTTACTGGGTTGCAAGTACTGACCAATGGTTACGATATCAACATCATTGTTTCTGAGGTCTTGCATGGTTTTAATTACTTCTTCCTCAGTTTCGCCTAAACCTAGCATTATACCCGATTTGGTTCTTTTGATTCCTTGTTGTTTCAAATATTTTAATACCGCTAAACTTCGATCATATTTTGCCTGAATTCGTACTTCACGGGTCAAACGTCTTACGGTTTCTACATTGTGAGATACCACTTCGGGATTAGCTTCTACAATGCGATCGATGATTCTTTCTACTCCTTGAAAATCAGGGATAAGTGTTTCCAAGGTAGTATTTGGATTCATACGTCGGATTGCTTGAACCGTTTCAAGCCAAATGATAGAACCCATATCTTTCAAATCGTCGCGATCAACACTGGTTATGACGGCATGTTTAATTTTCATAATTTTGATAGAGCGTGCCACTTTTTCGGGTTCATCCCAGTCCACCGTTTCTGGTCTTCCGGTTTTCACACCACAAAAACCACAGGAACGGGTGCAAATATTTCCTAATATCATAAAAGTAGCGGTTCCTTCTCCCCAGCATTCGCCCATATTTGGGCAACTTCCAGAGGCACAAATAGTGTTGAGTTTGTATTTGTCAACCAATCCACGAAGTTCTGTATATTTTTGACCAATAGGTAGTTTTACCTTTAGCCATTTTGGCTTACCAATAGGTAAATTATTATCTAGTACTGATTCCATTTTCCATTTTTTTGCGATACAAAGATACAAAGGTAAATGTTAGAATTGCACTATGATTGTTCAGATCTATAATGGTTTTCATTTTGTAGAAAGAACCCCATATCGTATGGCTTCTTCAAGAATATCGAGATTAATATCTTTAAGTGTTTTGAACTTTATACAATACCCAGTCACACTTGCTTTGCCTATTTTCTTTCCAAACGTATCGGCTAAGTATTTTTTATCTTTAAGACCAATGATATAAACAGAGATTCCAGTTGAGTTTGGACTTATGCCAATTTGATAAAACTCCTTGCTTGTTCCATCGGCATATTTTAGGGTTTGATTTCCGAATCCTATATTAGGATTAGTAACCGTTTTGCCCTTATCGTTTTTGCCATCTAAGAACCATAATTTGCAATTTGGCATCACTTGAAGTATGAGCTCGTTTTACTCTAATAATTCATGACGTTTAGGTTCAGGTTGATTAGCTATGCATTCTTTGATCTGTTCGGTTATATTCATTTTTAGACTGATTTTTTTTATTTATCAGATTCAGCACTTGGAGGAAATAATTCAGCTGTCCTTTTTTTCATTTCTATCGCAACTAATGCACTATTTCTACCTTGTTCTTCAAGTTTTGAGATAATATTTAGGAAACTTTTCTCATCTCTATTTTGGCTTAGTTTGAATACATTTTCAATTTTATCTGCTTTAATTTCAAAACCAACAATGGCAGGCATCATTTTATCTAAAAACTGATCAGGAAGATTATCGTAAATTGTTAATGATTGTGTATTCCCTTTTTCAAATTTTAATGTCAATTTTCGCATAAACTGAATTAATTCCTCATTTGAGATAAAATTTATTTTCCCACTTATATGAACACTCATATAATTCCAAGTTGAACCAATTTGAGGGTTACTATACCAAGAAGCGCTTACATAAGAACTAGGACCAGTAAATACAATTAATGTATTTTGATTTTCTTCAAATGCCTTGTGGTGATCGGTGTTTCGCATAATATGCCCCTGCAAAAACAATTCCCCATTTCTTTCTTCGAATAAAATAGGAATCTGTGTTGCAATTTGTTCACCAGATAAATAGCTGCCTGTCATAAAAGCAAAAGGATAATCTGATAGGAAGTCTAAAATTGTTTGTTTATCTTTTTCCTTAAAATATGAAAAGTGGTACATAGGATTATTTACTTTAATGATTTATATTCTATCGTTAATCACTTGTTATAACGTGAATATTACTTTTTTCATTTACTCAATTTGAGTTTCATCATAATATCTGTTTGCTCGTCATCACCTAATTTGAAAATATGTTTGTCAAATTCAACAAAACCATTTTTCTTGTAAAAACTTATTGCTCTTGGATTTTCTTCCCAAACACCTAACCAAACATATTCGGTTTCTTTTTGATTTGCTATTTGAATTGCTTTGTCATAAAGTATTTGTCCAACTTTTTTTCCTTGAAGCTCTCTTGATACATAGATTCGCTCAATTTCAAGAGCTTTAGTATCTTTTAATTCAGTTTGTGATTCTCCAAAGTTTATTTTTAAATAACCAATAACTTCATTTTCAAGCAATGCAAAATAAAACTCGGAGTTCTCGTCGGTAAGTTCTGCGGTTAGTTTTTCAGTTAAAAATCCTTTTCCAAATAGCTTTTCATATTCTCTTCGGTGTTTGATTCCGAAAATGTTTCTTGAAATGTTTGTCTACCAATTTTTTGTAATTGGTCTATTTGGTTTAGCGTTACTTTGTTAATTTCGATATTTGTCATTGATTCTATAGGTATCCATTATTATGATTGCCATTTCAAATGTGCATCGGCTTTGTAACTAAAGCGATAAATTTATGATTAATTGCCTAAAGTCAAACATTTGCTATAAACCTCAGTAAGAGGCAGTTTTTTGTTCTTTATTAATATCCTTAAAGAGAATCATTTGGCCAATTTTCAATGATGCCCCTATATAAAACCCTGTTTCTTTAGCAAAATTTTTAGGACGAGGCATGTTTTAAAATGGCATATAACGTTCCGCCGCTTCAATAAGTGGCGATGAACCAAGACCAAGCCTTTACAAATATAACCAAAACTATAAATTAATAACCTTTTCCATTTCAAATAAATCCCGAGCCTCGCCATTTCTTGAAACCGCTGTTAACTGAAGTGTTTATTATTTATAGCTTTATTTTAACTATTTTGTTATCTTGAATTATTACAAGATCGCTTTTATGTTCTTTTTTAAAAATAAGCATTTTTTCATAAGCTTTTTCAAGACCTTTTAATATCTTATTTCTATTTTCTATTTTAGCTTCTGGAGTCATAGTAGTTTTTTAATTCGTTAAACTTTGATTCATTTATAACGTTTAATTCTTCACTTGCTGAAATTTCAGCAATCAAATTATGTTTTCCTTCGGAATTATCAAAAATTAATGCCTGATCTACAATAGAAAGATAAATTTCAAAAAGATTTTTGATTCCTTTATAATATCGTCTCTCAATTACATCTTCAGGTATGTTGTGTCCACCTTCAAGTACTCTAGTTTTTACTCTTTCTTTAG